>DASTAF010000458.1:0-9110 GCA_035713005.1 Acetobacteraceae bacterium | reverse complement strand
CATGGCGGCGGGAAGGTCTCGCGGCGGCCTTCCCGAATAGGAGACCCGGCCGCCGAACAGCATCCGGTCATCCGGCGAGCGGCGGTAGTAATCCAGCACGAAGTTGAGGTCGGCCACCGCCTCGTTGCCTGGAATGAGGCCCGGCACGTCATCGCGCGGCTCGGTGGCGATGATATAGGTGCCGACGGGCATGACATGGCTGGCGATGGGGCGCATCAGCCCGCCCAGATAGGCATTGCCGCAGAGGAGGAGGAAATCGGCGGTGACGCTGCCACGCGCCGCCTGCAGGCGGATCTTCCGCCCCTGCGTGACCGACCCGATCCGGGTGCCGGTATAGATTTCCGCCCCCGCCCGCATCGCCGCCCGGGCCAGCCCCAGCGTGTAGTTCAGCGGATGGATATGGCCGGCGACGGGATCGAACAGCGCCGCCCGGTAGCGCGGGCTGGCAAGCCGCGCCCGCAGCGCCGCCCCTTCGAGCAGATGCATCCCCTGCACGCCCAGCCCCGCCAGCTCCTCCGCCCATTCCCGAAGCTCGCGCGCATGGCGCTCCCTGGTGGCGGCATGGAGATAGCCGCGCACCGGATCGCAGGGGATGCCGAAGCGCTGGATCTGCGCGTGCAGCAGATCGACCGCCTCCATCGACAGCTCCCAGAGCCGCCGCGCCGCCTCCGCCCCCATGATGCGCCGCACCTTGGGCTGGTCGGCGGAGAAGCCCGGCAACACCTGCCCGCCATTGCGCCCGGATGCGCCATATCCGATCCCCTCCGCCTCCAGCAGCGCCACCTTGTAGCCGCGCTCGGCCAGATGCAGCGCCGCCGAGCAGCCGGTGATGCCGGCGCCGATGATCGCGACATCCGCGGCGGCATCGCCTTCCAGCGCGCGGGTCGTGCGCGGCGCGAAGGCCGTCGCCTCGTAATAATCAGACATTGAGCAGCAGGTGCTCGCGTTCCCAGGAGCTGATGACGCGCAGATAGGTTTCGTACTCGATCCGCTTCACCGCGACGAAGACCTGCATCAGCTTCTCGCCCAGCAGGTCGTGCAGCGGCCTGCACTGCTCCATCACCTCCAGCGCGTGGGAAAGCTCGCGCGGCAGCGTGTAAGGCTGGGAATAGGCGGAGCCGCGGTAATGCGGCGTCGCCTGAAGATTCTCCATCATGCCGAGATAGCCGCAGGCGAGCGAGGCGGCGAAGGCGAGATAGGGATTGGCATCCGCGCCCGGCACCCGGTTCTCCACCCGCATCGCCGAAGGCTCGCCCAGCGGCACGCGCAGGCCGCAGGTGCGGTTGTCGTATCCCCATTGCAGGTTGATCGGCGCGTTGGAAAACCGCGTGAGCCGGCGGTAGGAATTCACGTTCGGCGCGAAGATGGGCATGATCGCCGGGATGTATTTCTGCAGCCCGCCGATATAGGAGAGAAAAAGCGGGCTGGCGCGGCCCTCCCGGTCGGCGAACAGGTTCTCGCCGGTTTCGGCATCGACGATGCTCTGATGCACGTGCATTGCGCTTCCCGGCTCCTGGCCCATGGGCTTGGCCATGAAGGTGGCGTAGATGTCGTGGCGCAGCGCCACCTCGCGCACCGTGCGCTTGAAGAGAAACACCTGATCAGCAAGGCTAACAGGGTCGCCGTGGAGGAAATTGATCTCCACCTGCGCCGCGCCTTCCTCGTGGATCAGCGTGTCGAGATCGAGCTCCTGCGCCTCGCAGAAATCATACATCTCCTCGAAGAGCGGATCGAACTCGTTCACCGCGTCGATCGAGTAGGATTGCCGCCCGGTCTCCTGCCGGCCGGAGCGCCCGACCGGCGGCACTAACGGATAGTCAGGATCGGTGTTGCGCCCGACCAGGTAGAATTCCAGCTCCGGCGCCAGCACCGGGCGCCAGCCCCGCTCGGCATAGAGTTCCAGCACCCGCTTCAGCACTTGCCTTGGTGCGATTGGCACCGGCTTGCCGTTCGCGTAGTGGCAATCATGGATGATCTGCGCCGTCGGCTCATGCGCCCAGGGCACGAGGCGCACGGTGGAGGCATCCGGCGTCAGCCGGATGTCGATGATGGCGGGGTCGGTGAGCACGTCGTCCGGGTCCTCGGGATATTCCCCGGTCACCGACTGGATGAAGATCGATTCCGGCAGGCGCGGCGCGCCGCCCTGGAAGAATTTCTGCGCCGGCATGATCTTGCCTCTGGGAATGCCGGTGACGTCCGGCACCAGGCATTCCACCTCGGTGATGTGATGCTCGTCGAACCAGGATTTGAGATCGGTAATGGGCGTTTTGGTCATATCATCCTCGGTGAACGCGGCGCACCCGCAGATGCGCCGCCATGATCGCTCAGTGCTGCCGGACGGCGTTCCAGATCGCGTTGAATTCCTGCAGCTTCACGCCGGCGAGCGGCGGGATGAAGTGAAGCCGCTTGAGCTGCGCCGGGGTGGGCGAGATCAGCGGCGTGTCAAGCGCCGCGGCGAGCTTCGGCTGCGAGGCAGCGTTCGGGCTGGCATAATAGTTGAAGTTGGAAAGCTCCGCCCCGGCGCTGGCGGAAAGGATGAAGTTGATGAATTCATGCGCGAGCTTCGGGTTAGGCGCGTGGGCGGGAATCGCCATCGTGTCCACCCAGATCTCGCTGCCCTGGGCGGGGATGAAATAATCGCTGTTGTTGCAGCTTCCATCCGATATGCAGGTGGCGACGGCGCCGTTGAACGTCATGCCCACGGCGATGACGCCCCGCTTGATCTGCCCCATCGCCGGATCGCCATCGACGAAGCCGGTGAAGTTCTTCCGCCGCATGGTCTTCTGCACCAGCTTGGCTGCGGCGATCCATTGAGACTTCTTCCCGCAATCGAATCCGTAGCCGAGATAGGCGCAGGCGGCGCCGATGGTGTCGCGCCCGGAGCCGCCCATCAGCGCGAAGGGATAGGAGGGATTTTCCGCCGGATTGAAGAGAATCCCCCAGCTATGCTTGGGATTCTTGAACCGGCCCTTGAGATAGGCGATGCCGGTGGTGCCCCATTGATAGGGGATGGAATACTGATCGCCGGGATCGTAGCCCGGATTCTGAAAGCGCGGCTCCAGATTCTTGAAGTTCGGAATCTGCGCATGGTCGATCTTCTGGATCAGCCCCTCATGCACCAGCTGCGGGATGTAATAGCTCGAAGGCACCACCACATCGTATTGCGAATCGCCGCCTGCCTTCAGCTTGGCCTCCATGGCGGAATTGGAATCGTAATCGGTCTCCACCACCGCGCAGCCGCAATCGATCTCGAACTCGGTGATCATGCTTTCGGGAATATAATCCTGCCAGTTGAACAGGTAGAGCGTTTGCTGCTGCGCGGCGCGGGCGGGCGCGCCCGGGAGGCCGAAGCCCGCGGCCATCGCGGCGATGGCCGCCATTCCCAGAAATTTCAGAACTCGTCGCATTGGCTCGCTCTCCTGTTGGGGATTGGAAATCATCTAGTCGCCCACCCTGGCGATCAGCCTGCGCTCGCTCCGGCGGGTGAAGGCGTAATGCAGCAGCGCGACGCCGATGACGGTGGCGATCATCAGCGTCGCCAGCGCGTTGATGTCGGGGGAAATGCCCTTCCGGGCGACGGCGCTGTAGATATAGATCGGCAGGGTCGTGCTGCCGGGGCCGGAGGTGAAGTAGCTGATGGTGAAATCGTCGATGGAGAGGGTGAAGGCGAGCAGGAAGCCGCCGAGCAGGGCCGGGCGGATCACCGGGATCGTCAGGTGCCAGAAGGATTGCAGCCCGTTGGCGTAGAGATCGTGCGAGGCCTCGAACAGGTTGGGGTCGAGCCCGGCCATGCGGGCGAACACCACCAGCGCCACATAGGGCGCCTGGAAGGTGACATGGGCGATGCCCATGGTGAGCAGCCCCGCCGCCAGCAGCCCGGTGGACTGGTGGATCAGATTGAAGAAGATCAGCTCGGAAATCCCGAAGACCAGGCTCGGCATGATGATCGGCGTGTAGATGATCAGGCTGGGCAGGGCGGCGCCGGGGCCCCGGCCGGAAGCGGGCCTGAACCGGCTGAGCCCGAAGCCCATCAGCGTGCCGAGCAGCGTGCCGAGGATGGAGGAGCAGATGGCCAGCGTGAGCGAGCGGCGGAAGGCGGCGAGGATGGGCGGCGTGCGCAGCAGCTCGGCATACCAGGAAAAGCCCGGCGCGCTGCCGTGCGGGGGCGGGGCGAAGGAGAACACCGCGATCAGCACCAGCGGCGCGTAGAGCAGGAGATAGACCGGCAGGCTGAAGCCCAGCAGCAGGCGCCGGACCGATGCGGGCATCCGGGCGTTCACATCATCGCTCCCGTGCCGCCGAAGCGCCGGCTCAGCACCCGAAAGACGGCAAGCCCCGCGCAGGTGAAGACGAGCATGAAGATGGTCAGCGCGGCGCCGTAGGGCCAGTTCGGCGTCTCGGTGAACTGCGAGGCGATCAGCGAGCCGATCATCATCGAGCGGCCGCCGCCGAGCAGGGTCGGCACCACGTAGTCGCCGAAGGCGGGGATGGCGACGAGGATGATTCCCGAAAGCAGGCCCGACATGGTCTGCGGAAACACCGTGTGCCAGAATAGCTTTTGGCCGGATGCGTAAAGATCGCGCCCGGCCTCCACCAATGTCCAATCCAGCTTTTCCGCCGCGGCGTAGAGCGGCACCACCATATAAGGCAGGTAGTTATAGGTCAGCCCCACCTGCATCGCGAAAACCCCCGGCAGCAGGCCGAGATGCGCGGGGATGAAGCCGAGGGCCTGAGCAAGATGCGACAGGCCCGATCGCGGCCCGAGCAGCTCCATCCAGGCATAGGTGCGCACCACCTGGTTGGTCCAGGAGGGCAGGATCACGAACAGCAGCAGCAGCGGTCGCAGCGCCGGCGGGCGGGAGATGATGAAGAACACCACCGGATAGGCGAGCAGGATGGTCAGCACCGTCGCCGAAACCGCCTGCAGCAGCGAGCGGAGGATGGTGGTGATGTTGCCGGGGCTCCAGCCGAGGATGGAATAGCCCGCCACCTCGCGCAGCGGCTCCAGCGTCAGCGGCAGCCGGGGATTGCCGTAATCGCCGATCGAGAAGAAGCCGATGGCGAGCAGGATGGCGCTGGGAATGATCAGGAACAGGACGATCCAGGCCAGCCCCGGCCCGGCGGTGATCCAGAGGCGGAAGCGCCGGGCGAAATCCTCCGCCCGCCACGCCATGCCCCGCCGGGCGGGAATCGCGGCCTCCGCGGTCATGCCGGTATCAGGACGATGTTGCCGGGATCGATCTCCACCGAAACCGCCTCGCCGGGGCGCCAGCTCCGGTCGCGGGCGGAGAGGTTCGTGTCCAGCGCCGTCAGCGCGACGCCGTTGATCTCCACCCGGTATTGCGAGCTGGCGCCCATGTAGATCGCCTCGCGGATGATGCCGGCGAAGGCGTTGGCGGCGGCGGGATCGGGCGGGCCGCTGCCCAGCTTGATCTTCTCCGGCCGGATCATCGCGGAATGACCGGCCGTCGCCGAGGCGTCGATCCGCAGCGGCCCCATCGCCGTCTCGATCACCTGGGCGCGGTGGGAGGCAACGGGCAGGATGTTGGACAGGCCGAGAAACTCGGCGACGAAGACATCCCCCGGCCGCTCATAGACATCGGCGACGGGGCCGACCTGGCGCAGCCTGCCGCGCTCCATCACCGCGATGCGGTCGCTCATCACCAGTGCCTCGTGCTGGTCGTGGGTGACGAAGACGAAGGTCATGCCGAGGCGCTTCTGCATGCGCAGCAGCTCGATCTGCAGCTCGGCGCGCAGCTTCGCGTCCAGCGCCGAAAGCGGCTCGTCCAGCAGCACCACTTCCGGCTCGTTCACCAGGGCGCGGGCCAGCGCCACCCGCTGGCGCTGCCCGCCGGAAAGCTGCGCCGGATTGCGGCCGGCGAACTGGCCGATCTGCAGCAGGGCCATGATGCCGTCGGTCCGCTGCCTGCGCTCGGCGCTCTTGATCCCGCGCATCTTCAGCCCGAAGCCGATATTCTCCGCCACCGTCAGATGCGGAAACAGGGCGTAGGACTGGAACACCGTGTTCACCGCCCGCCGGTGCGGCGGCACCGCCTGCATCTCCCGCCCGGAAATCAGGATGCGCCCGGCATCCGGCATCTCGAACCCGGCGATCATGCGCAGCAGGGTGGTCTTGCCGCAGCCGGAGGGGCCGAGCAGGGTGAAGAACTCGCCCGGCTCGATCCTGAGATCGATGCCGTCCACCGCCGCGAGGCCGCCGGGAAAGACGCGGCTGATGCCGTGAAGCTCGATGGCGCCGCGTTCGTTGCGCGGCCCGGAATCCGTCTCGGCGCGGCGCGGGGAGGTTTCCTGCATGCGCTTCAGGATCACCGCATCATGCATCGCTGGCAAGCCCGGAATGGCGGCGATGCCTTCCGCGCGGCGCCGCCGCGGGCGGTTCAGGATGCCGGAGCGTGATGTGCTGCACTTGGATGTTCCCCAGATGGAGTGGCCGGACGGACAGGCTCCGGCTTTAATGTAAGCCGGAAGGCTTGCGCCGCGCTTTGGCTTTTCCCCGCCCCGGAGGTTCCACGAAAGATTCGAGGCCGTCAAGAATAATCAACGAAGCCTCGCGAAAAATTTTTCCGCTGCCGAACCGAAGCGGCCATGGAGCCAGGTGCCGATTGCGCTTGCGCGGCCGGCGGGCGCTGCCTAGGGTATGGACAGTATCCGCGCGTCGATTATCGTAAACGGCCATGGGCGCCATGCCCGAGAATGGAGGATGTACCGCGATGCTGATCGGTGTTCCCAGGGAAATCAAGAACAACGAATTCCGGGTGGGCCTCACCCCGGCCTCGGTGCGCGAGCTTGCCGCGCATGGCCATGCCGTGCTGGTGGAAAGCGGCGCCGGGGACGGCATCGGCATGAACGACGAGGCCTATGCCAAGGCGGGCGCCACCATCGCCCCCGATGCCGAAACCGTGTTCGCCCGCGCCGAGATGATCGTGAAGGTGAAGGAGCCGCAGCCGGAGGAATGCCGCCGCCTGCGCCCGGGACAAATTCTGTTCACCTATCTGCATCTGGCGCCCGATCCCGAACAGGCGAGGCTGCTGATGGCCTCCGGCGCCACCGCCATCGCCTATGAAACCGTGACCGACGAGCGCGGGCGCCTGCCGCTGCTGGCGCCGATGAGCGAGGTGGCGGGGCGGATGGCGGTGCAGGTCGGCGCGGTCTCGCTGCAGAAGGCGCATGGCGGCTTCGGCGTGCTGCTGGCGGGCGTGCCCGGCGTGCCGCCGGCGCGGGTGGCGGTGCTGGGCGGCGGCGTGGTCGGCGCCAACGCGGCGCGGATCGCGCTCGGCATCGGCGCCGACGTGACCATCCTCGACAAGTCCATCCCCCGGCTCACCCAGCTCGACGATTTGTATGGCCCGCGGCTGAAAACCGCCTTCGCCACCGCCGAGGCGGTGGAGGAGGCGGTGTTCCATGCCGATCTGGTGATCGGGGCGGTGCTGGTTCCCGGCGCCTCGGCGCCCAGGCTGGTGACGAGGGCGATGCTCGGCCACATGCGCCCCGGCGCGGTGCTGGTCGACGTGGCGATCGACCAGGGCGGCTGCTTCGAATCGAGCCGCCCCACCACCCATGCCGAGCCGACCTATATTGTCGACGGCATCGTTCATTACTGCGTCGCCAACATGCCGGGGGCGGTGCCGCGCACCTCCACCTTCGCCCTCACCCAGGCGACCCTGCCCTACGTGCTGAAGCTGGCCGATCAGGGCTGGAAGGCGGCGCTGGAGGCCGATCCGCATCTCCGCCACGGGCTGAACGTGGCCGGCGGCAGGATCGTGCATCCGGCGGTCGCGGAGGCGCTGGGCGAGGCGCTGCTGCCCGCCGAGCGCGCCGTCGCGGCGGCGTGACGGGCATGGCCGCGCTCGAACAGAGCGAGGCGGAGGCGGCCGAGGGGGTGGGCGGCAGGCTGAGGCAGGTGCGGCAGATTTTCGGCCTCACCCAGCGCGAGCTGGCCCGCCGGGCGGGGGTGACCAACGGCGCGATCTCGCTGATCGAGCAGAACCGGGTCAGCCCCTCCATCTCCTCGCTCAAGAAAATCCTCGACGGGATTCCGATGTCGCTGGCGGAATTCTTCACCCTCGATCTGTCGCCCTCCGAGAGCGTGTTCTTCCTCGCCGGGGAGCTGACCGAGATCGCCTTCGGCGAGCGGATTTCCTTCCGCATGGTCGGCAGGCGGGTGAAGACCTGCAGCCTGCAGATGCTGCACGAGACCTACCAGCCCGGCGCCGACACCGGCGAGGCGATGCTGCGCCACGAGGGCGAGGAGGCCGGGGTGGTCACGCGCGGGCGGCTGCTGGTGACGGTGGGGGATCAGGAGCGCCTGCTCGGCCCCGGCGACGCCTATTACTTCCGCAGCCAGATTCCCCACCGCTTCCGCAACTGCTCGGAGGAGCCCTGCGAGGTGGTGAGCGCGAACTCGCCGCCGAGCTTCTGAAAAACCGCCCGCGGGCGGAACAGACGGAGAATGATGGATGCATATCGGCACCTGGATCGCCTTCACCCTCGCCTACGGCCTCATCGCCGCCGCTCCCGGCCCGATGGTCCTGCTGGTGATCTCCTACGCGCTTTCCCAGGGGCGGCGCTCATCCCTCGCGGTCATCGCCGGCAGCAGCCTCGGGGATTCCACCTGCCTGGCCGCCGCCCTGCTCGGCGTCGGCGCGATCCTGAAGGCCTCGGCCACGGCCTTTCTCGTCCTCAAGCTCGCCGGCGCGGCCTATCTCGTCTTCCTCGGCATCCGCGTCTGGCGCGCCCCGCCGGTCCTGCGGGATGAAGCGCCATCGGCGCCGAGCCCGCTCGGGCGCGTCTTCGTCCATTCCTATCTGACGGGCGTGTTCAATCCGAAATCGATCCTGTTCTTCATGGTCTTCGTGCCGCAATTCCTCGACCGGCAGGCGCCCCTGCTGCCGCAATGCGTCATCATGCTGGCGACGGTCCTCGCCTGCGCTCCGCTGATCGACGGCGGGTATTCCCTCTTCGCCGGCTCGCTGCGGCGCTTCATCCGCACGGCGCGCGCCCAGCGCCTGGTGAACCGCGCGACCGGCGGGCTTCTCGTGGGCGAGGGGATTCTCGCCGCCACCTGGCGCGCGCTCGCCGCCTGATTTTTC
>DASTAF010000457.1:0-2078 GCA_035713005.1 Acetobacteraceae bacterium | reverse complement strand
GAGAGGTCCATCATCCCGCGACCGAGAAACGGAAGGTTTCGGCCACCATGCCGGGGCCGAAGGCCATGGCCATGCCGCGCTTCGCCGCCTCGTGCCCCGCCTCCATCATCCGCTTCAGCACGAACATCACCGTGGCGGAGGACATGTTGCCATAGGCGGAAAGCACGGCGCGGGAATCGGCCAGCGCATGCGCACCCAGGGAGAGCCCGGCCTCCACCGCGTCCAGCACCGTGCGCCCTCCCGCATGCACCGCCCAGAGATCGACCACCTGGGTGCCCTCGCCGCGCAAAATTCCGCCCGCATCGCCCCGCGCCATGTCCTCGCGCAAGGCCTGGGCGATCCGCCCCGGCACCTTGCCCGAGAGGTGCATCAGAAAGCCCTGATCGCCGATATGCCAGGTGATCAGCCCCTCGCTTTCGGGGATGATCGCGGCGCGGAAATCCCCCAGCGCCAGGCCGGTCTCCTCCGCCGTCACCAGGGCGGCGGCGGCGCCGTCGCCGAAGAGCAGGAAGGAGAGCGCGGTTTCCAGATCGGCGGTTTCCTGCAGATGCAGGGAGCAAAGTTCCAGATTGACCACCAGCACCCGCGCGGAAGGCTCGGCCAGCACCGCCTGCCGCGCCGCCCGCAGGGCGGGCACCGCCGCCGAGCAGCCCATGAAGCCGATCACGCTGCGCTGCACGTCGCTCCGCAGGCCGAGCGATGCCGCAAGCTGCAGATCGAGCCCCGGCGCGGTGAAGCCGGTGCAGGAGGCGACGATCAGATGGGTGATGGAATTCGCCTCCTCCAGCCCCAGCGCCTCCACCGCCCCCGCCGCCAGCGCCGGCGCCTGCCGCTCATAAGCGGCCATCCGCGCCGCCGTGCCGGGAAAGGCGCCGCGCCGGTAGAATCCGCCCGCATCCACCTCCCCCGCGCCGATATTTCCCGCTTGCATGAAGGAATAGCGGCGGTCGATGCCGGAGCGCTGGGCCATGCGCTCGAACAGGGTGGCCGATTTTGGATCGCTCAGAAGGGTTTTCGCGAAGGCGACGAAGGGGGCGTGGATGTCGTGCTCCGGCACCGCGGTGCCGATGCGGTTGATATGGGCGATCGTCATTCCGCCCTCCTGGCGACCAGCACCGCGTTCAGCCCGCCGAAGGCGAAGGAGTTGGACATCGCCACCCGGATGGGCGCGCCGCGCGATTCGTTCGGCACGCAGTCGATGGCGCATTCGGGATCGGGGGTGGTGAAGCCGATGGTGGGGGGCAGCATTTCCTCGCGCAAGGCCAGCACAGTTGCCACCATCTCCAGCGCCCCGGCGGCATTCAGGCAGTGGCCGAACATGGACTTGCCGGAGGAGACCGGCAGCGCCGCCAGATGCCCGCCGAACACGGCGGAGAGCGCCGCCGTTTCTGTCTTGTCGTTCAGCCGGGTGCCGGTGCCGTGGGCATTGACGTAATCCACATCCTCCGGCGCGGTCCCGGCATCCTCCAGCGCCGCCCGCATGGCCCGTGCCGCCCCTTCGGCATCGGGGGCGAGCATGTCTTCCGCATCGGCGCTCATGCCGAAGCCGATCAGCTCGGCCTGGATGGCAGCGCCGCGCCTTTCCGCATGCTCCCATTCCTCCAGCACCAGGATGCCCGCGCCCTCGCCCAGCACCAGCCCCTGCCGGTCCGCCGAAAAGGGGCGGCAGAGATCGGGGCTGAGGATGCGCAGCGCGTCCCAGGCCTTGACGAAGCCGAGGGTGATCGAGGCATCCGAGCCGCCGGTGAAGGCCATGTCCAGCAGGCCGGACCGGATCATCTGGAAGGCGAGGCCGAGGGCGTGGGCGGCGGAGGCGCAGGCCGAGGCGGCGGCGAAGCAGGGGCCGCGCAGCCCGAATTCGATGGAGAGATGGGAGGCCGGGCCGCTCGGCATGATGCGCGGCACGGTGAGCGGGTGCAGCCTTGCCGCCTTCGCCTCGTAGAGGGCGCGATGGGCGGTATCGATGGTCTCCTGACCGATCGCGGCACCCAGAACCGCCCCCCGGCGCGCCGGATCGAACGCATCGAGGTCGATGCCGCGAGCCGCCTCCCGCGCCGCCACCAGGGCGAACTGGGCGA
>DASTAF010000456.1:0-2796 GCA_035713005.1 Acetobacteraceae bacterium | reverse complement strand
CTGACTCGGTGTCTCAATATTGCGGCCAAACAGGATGATCCCCGCAGGGGGAATGGCCCTGATCAGATCATGTTCCACCTCGCTGAGGCGGGTTCCGGCAATCCCGACGATGGCAGCTCTCATGGCGGATGCAATGCTCAGAAATCGGCAATCTCGCAAGCCGCTCCTTCGGCGCGAATCGTGGCACAGAACTGCTTGGCGGCCTGATCGCTGGTGAAACCCGCCACGCGCAGCCGCCAGAATACATGCCCCTTCACCACGGCCTTCTGGATGATCGGAGTACGGTTGGCGAGCAGGTTCGGCATTCGCGCCACCAGCGTTTCCCAGGCCTGACTCGCCGCCTGCTGGCTGTTCAGCGCGGCAAGCTGCACGTCGATCAAATGTCCTGCGGGCCTCGTCTGGGGCACTGTCTGAGGCGCCCCCTGGGGTGCCGCAGGCGCAGGCAGTGCCGGTTCGGCCAGCGCAGCGGCCGGTGGCTGCGCCGCCGGCAGGGCGGCCGAGGGCAAGGCGGGTGGCGGCGGCAGGGGAAGCTTTTCTGTCACCGTGGCAGGTGGGATGGCAGGTTCCGGCTTCCGCGCCGTCTCCTGCCGGCTCATCTCGCTTTGCAGCTTCGAAAAATCAGGCGACGGTGGAGGAGGCGCCAGTGCGGGAGGAGCCGAGGATTCAGCGCCGGACATGATCTGCTCATTGGCCCCCGGCACCTGCAGCCCGCCTGGATTTGACGGCACCGTGCGCATTGGCCCAGGCGGCGGCTTGATGACGGGAGGTGGGCCAAAGCCAGTATGCACCCCGCTCCACACCAAAGCCAGCACGATGACGAGCCCGGCAAGGCCGGCCGCGATCAGGGCGATCCGCTTGGTTCCTGAATCGACCCGGCGCGACCGGAGCCGGGTCGAGGCATAGGCGGGAATATCCAAATCGGGCTCTTCCATCATCCTTCCCCTCCTGCTCAGCGCATTTCCTCGACGGGATTGACGCCCATGACTGCAAGGCCGGAACGGATCACCGCCGCCGTCGCCGCCACCAGTGCGAGTCGGGCACGGGTGGCCTCAGGCTGGTCGGACTGCAGGAAGCGGAGCGCCGCATCTTCCCGCCCCCGGTTCCAGAGCATGTGGAAATCAGCAGCGAGATCGTGAAGATAGAAACCGACCCGGTGCGGCTCGCGTGCCTCGGCGGCCTGTTCCACCATGCGCGGCCAGGTGATGAGCCGCCTGATCAGCGCCAGTTCCTCCGGCGCTGTAAGCGAATCGAGCGCCACCGAATCCAGATCGGCATCCAGCCCTGGCGTCTCGGCGGCGGCGCGCAGGACGGAACGGCAGCGCGCATGAGCGTACTGGACGTAAAAGACCGGATTCTCCCGCGTCTGCGCCACCGCCGAGTCGAGATCGAATTCCATCTGCGCGTCCGCCTTGCGCATCAGCATGAGGAAGCGCACCGCGTCCGGCCCCACCTCGTCGATCAGGTCGCGCAGGGCCACATAGGTTCCGGCGCGCTTGGACATGCGCACAGGCTCACCATTTTTGATGACACGGACGATCTGATAAAGCACGATGTCGAGCGTCGCCCCGCCTTCGCTGCCGAGCGCCCGCACGGCAGCCTGCATGCGCTTGACATAGCCGCCATGATCGGCGCCCCAGACGTCGATCATATGGCGGAAGCCACGCGCCATCTTGTCGGCATGATAAGCGATGTCGTTGGCGAAATAGGTGTTCGACCCGTCCGACTTGCGGACCGGCCGGTCCACGTCATCCCCGAAGGCGGTGGAGCGGAAGAGGGTCTGCTCGCGCGGCTCCCAATCCTCCGGCGTCTTACCTTTTGGCGGCTCCAGAATGCCTTCGTAAATCAGGCCGCGCGCGTGCAGGGCATCCAGGGCGCGGGTGACACCGCCTTCCGCGATCAGCCCGGCCTCGCTGCTGAAAACATCCTGCCTGACGCCGAAAGCCGCCAGATCATCCCGGATCAGCGCCATCATGCGCGCCACCGTCTCCTCGCGGACGATATCCAGCCACAGTACCGGATCGGCAATGCCGAGGCCAGGAGCCGCCAGGGAATCACCATGGCGCTCCGCCAGCGCCGCACCGATTGGAATCAGGTACTCGCCCGGATATTGCAGACCGGTCGGCGCGGCTTTCGCAAACTCATCCTCGGCAATACTGGTTCCAAGCGCCTGCAGATAGCGCCAATAGGCCGACCATGCGAGGGCAATGACCTGCGCCCCGGCATCGTTCATGTAGAATTCGCGAGTGACGTCGTAGCCCGCCTTGGCCAGCAGATTGGCCAGGGCATCGCCCACCACCGCGTTGCGGCAATGGCCGACATGGAGCGGACCGGTCGGGTTGGCGGAGACATATTCGACATTGATCCGCTGGCCCGCGCCCATTGCGCTATCGCCGTAATGTTCGCCCCGGCGAAGGATGACGCGGAGCTGATCCTGCAGGATGGCGCTGGTCAAGGTGAGATTGACGAAGCCCGGTCCCGCCGGCTCGGCCCGCGCGATATCAGGGTGCTTGGCCAGACGCGCCGCCAGGGCTTGGGCAATTTCTCTTGGGCTCACACGGGCAGGCTTCGCCGCCACCAGCGCCGCGTTGGTCGCCATGTCGCCATGCAAGGCCTCCCGCGCGGAAGCAAGCTCCACCCGGTCCAGGACTTCAGGGGGAAGATCCGGGTGGAGAGCGGCCAATTGCTCAAGAACAACCTCGCGCAGCGCTGTGAACAGATTTTCGGTCATGTTTCGGTTCGAATACCAGTTGCCAAAATACTCGCGAGCAGATGGCATAGGGTTGCCGAAAACAAAAC
>DASTAF010000455.1:0-2221 GCA_035713005.1 Acetobacteraceae bacterium | reverse complement strand
CCGCGCCACGGATGAGCTGATCGAGGCCGGGCTGGCGCCGGAGGCGGCGCGGGAAGGGCTGGAAGCGGTGGCCCGGCGCTATGCCATCGCCATTTCGCCCGCGCTCGCGGCGCTGATCGAGCAGCCGGAGGATGCCATCGGGCGGCAGTTCATCCCCGATCCCGCCGAGCTGGTAACCGCCCCGCATGAAAGCGCCGATCCGATCGCGGACGAGGCGCTGTCCCCGGTGAAGGGCATCGTTCACCGCTATCCGGACCGGGCGCTGCTGAAACCGACCCTGACCTGCCCCGTCTATTGCCGGTTCTGCTTCCGGCGCGAGCAGGTGGGACCGGATGGTGGCTTGCTGACGGAGGCGGAACTCGCCGCCGCCTATGCCTGGCTCGCCGCCCATCCCGACATCCGCGAGGTGATCCTCACCGGGGGCGATCCGCTGATCCTCTCGCCCCGGCGCCTTTCCGCCATTCTTGCGGCGCTGGCGGCGATTCCGCATGTCGAGGGGGTGCGGATTCACAGCCGGGTGCCGGTGGCCGATCCCACCCGTGTCACCGAGGCATTGGTCGAGGCGCTGGAGGTGGAGATGCCGCTGTTCCTGGTGCTGCACGCCAATCATGCGCGGGAATTCTCGGCGGCGGCGCGGGCGGCGCTGCGCCGGTTGCAGCGGCGCGGCATCCCCATCCTCGGCCAGTCCGTGCTGCTGGCGGGGGTGAATGATTCCGAGGCCGCGCTGGGCGATCTGTTCCGCGCCATGATCCGGGCGCGGGTGAAACCCTATTACCTGCACCAGCTCGATCCCGCGCCGGGAACCGCGCGGTTCCATGTGCCGGTGGCGCGCGGGCGGGCGCTGATCGCGGCACTCCGGGGGCGGATCAGCGGCATCGCCCTGCCGAGCTACATCCTCGACCGTCCCGGTGGCGCGGGCAAGGTGCCGCTGGAGCGGAGCGTGATTCCATGAGCCTCGGCGGGCGGATTCTGGTCAGCGGCGCCAGCGGCTTCATCGGCCGGGCCATCACCGCGCGGCTGGCCGCCGAGGGGGCGGAGATCGTGGTGGCGCTCCGCCGCCCGCAGCCGGTGCCGGGGGCGGCGAGCCAGGTCGAGGCGGGCGATCTCGCAGCACCCAACCCGGCGCTGAAGCTCGCCCTGCGGGGCTGCGGCGCGGTGGTCCATGCGGCGGGGCTGGCGCATCGCTACCAGGTTTCGCCGCAGGCGCTGCATGCCACCAATGTCACCGCCGCGGCGCGGGTGGCCGAGGCGGCGGCGCAGGCGCGGGTGCCGCGCCTCGTGCTGATCTCCTCCGCCGCGATCCACGGCAAGTCCCGCGCCGGACTGGTCACCGAGGCGAGCGATCCGCGCCCGGACGACGAATACGCGGCGAGCAAGCTGGCCGGAGAGGCGGCGGTGCGGGCGGCGCTCGCCGGCAGCGCCACCGCGCTCACCATCGTCAGGCCCTGCGCGGTGGTGGGGCCGGGCTGCTCGGGCAACATCCCCCGCCTCGCGCGGCTGCTGGCGCGCGGTCTGCCGCTGCCCTTCGGGGCGATCCGCAACGCCCGCTCCTTCATCGCGGTGGATGATCTGGCGGGGTTGATCGCCGCCATCCTCGCCGCCGAGGCTCCGCCCGAGCTCGTTCTGGCCGCGCATCCGGCGCCCATCTCCACCCCCGGCCTGATCCGGGCGCTGGCGCGGGGGCTGAACCGGCGCGCGGTTCTGCTGCCCGCGCCGCCCTTCCTGCTCGAAGCCGCCGCGAAGGCGGCGGGGCGCGGGGCGCAGTGGCAGAGCTTCGCCGGCAGCTTCCATGCCGATCCCTCGCTGGCGCGGGGTCGGCTCGGCTTCGTGGCGCCGACCGGCATCGAAACCGCCCTGGAACGGACCGCCGCATCCCTGCGGCAAAGCCTGCGGTATCATGATACCACAAGCCGATCCTCTTGACTTTCGCGCCGTTTTCCAGCAATAGCGCCGCGTTCTGTCAAGGATTCCCCGAATGAAGACCACGCTGTCTTTGAAGCCCGCCGAGGTGCGGAAGGACTGGGTGCTGATCGATGCCGAAGGGCTGGTGCTCGGACGGCTCGCCGCCCTGATCGCCACCCGCCTGCGCGGCAAGCACAAGCCGCAATTCACCCCGCATGTCGATTGCGGCGACCATATCGTCGTCGTCAATGCCGGCAAGGTGCAGCTCACCGGCAAGAAGGCCGAGCAGTCGGTCTTCTACTACCACACCGGCTATCCG
>DASTAF010000454.1:0-3895 GCA_035713005.1 Acetobacteraceae bacterium | reverse complement strand
GACCCGCTCGATTTCCGCCTCAAGCATCTGAAGGACCCGCGCGCGATCGCGGTGCTGAAGGCGGCGGCGGAAACCTATGGCTGGGAGAGCCGTCCGGCGGGCTCGAAGCGCGGCCCGAGCGGCAAGCCTGCCCATGGTAGGGGCATCGCCTGGGTGAATCGCGACGACAGCCGGGTGGCCACCATCGCGGATGTCACCGTCGATCCCGCCAGCGGCAAGATCAAGGTGAGCCGCGTGGTCGTCGCGCATGATTGCGGGCTGGTGGTCAATCCGGACGGGCTGCGGAACCAGATCGAGGGCAACGTCATCCAGTCGCTCAGCCGGACGCTGCACGAGGAGGTCACCTTCGACCGCTCGCATGTCACCAGCCGGGACTGGATGGGCTATCCCATCCTGCGCTTCGACGAGATCCCCGACCGGATCGACATCGTGCTGGTCAACAACACGCCGCAATATCCATCCCATGGCGGGGGCGAGCCCTCCACCTGCCCGACGGCGGCGGTGATCAGCAACGCGGTGTTCGATGCGACGGGGGCGCGGCTGCGCCAGCTTCCCTTCCGGCCGGACCGGGTGAAGGCGGCGATCAGCCAAGCCTAGTTCGCGCGCCGAAGCGGGGAGGGCGGAATGGGGTTGTTCGATCTGGGCGGGCGTGTCGCCATCGTCACCGGGGGCAATGGCGGCATCGGCCTGGGCATGGCCGAGGGGCTGGCCCGGGCTGGGGCCGCGGTGCTCATCACCGGGCGGAACGAGGCGAAGAACGCGGAGGCGGCGCGCCGCCTGACGGAATCAGGCGCCCCTGCCGTGGCCCTGGCCGCCGATCTTACCGACGAGGCAGCCTGCGCCGCCCTCATCGAGGAGGCTGTCAGGCGCTTCGGCCGGCTGGACATATTGGTGAACAATGCGGGCATGAACATCCGCAAGCAGCCGCACGATTTCACTCTGGCGGAGTGGAATCTGGTCCTGCAGACCAACCTCACCAGCGCCTTCCTCTGCGCCCAGGCGGCCTATCCCGCCATGCGGGATGCAGGCGGCGGCAAGATCGTCAATATCGGCTCGATGATGTCGATCTTCGGCGCTTCCTTCGCCGCCGCCTATGGCGCCAGCAAGGGCGGCATGGTGCAGATGACCAAATCCCTCGCCACCGCCTGGGCCGCCGACAACATCCAGGTGAACGCGATACTGCCCGGCTGGATCGAAACCGATCTCACCCGCCGCGCCAGGAATGAGGTGCGGGGACTCAACGAGCGGGTGCTGGAGCGCAGCCCGGTCGGGCGGTGGGGGCGGCCTGAGGACCTGGCGGGAATCGCGGTCTTCCTCGCCAGCCCCGCCTCGGATTTCATCACCGGAACCGCGATACCGGTGGATGGCGGCTACTCGGCCCAGGGATAAGAGAGGGATAAGAGCCTACTGAACCGGTCCGGCCAGCCTGTTCCCGTAGCCGACCATGCATTGCGCGTAGCTGGTGTTGTACTGGCCCTGCAGCGTCCCCGCCGCGTTATTGGCGCCGAGCCCGCCCGCCGCCCCGCCGAGCAGCAGGCCCGACCCCGCGCCGATCGCGGCACCCATGCCGGCATTGCCGCCCGCGGCCCCCAGCAGCGCGCCAGCCGCCGTTCCCAGCAGCGTGCCGCCGACTGCGGTGGTGCCCGCCGAGCGGGTGGCCATCTGGCCGCCATTGGCGATCTGCCGGCTCGCATAGGAGCGGCAGTAATTGTCGTCCTGCTGGAAGGCAGGGAACCCAACCCCGGGCCCTGGCATCACGGAGACCGTCGGCCCTGTCGGCTGCTGCACCGAACAGGCGGCAAGGGCAAGCGCCGACATGATCGCGGCGGCGGGAATGGCAATCTTCAGTCCGGGCATAAGAACCTCCCATTGTTTTCGCTCAATCTGGTGCGCGGCATCCCGCGCGGCAATGTCTACATCCGCCTGACGGTATAGGCTTCCTCCAGCGCCGCCGCGATGGCGTTGCCATGCGCCGCGTCCCGCGCCTCGACCATCACTTCGAGCTGCGCCGCCTGCACGGTGGGCGACGCGAACAGGCGCTGATGCACCACCTCGATGATGTTGCCGCCCTGGCTGCCGATGCGCGTTGCGATATCGGCCAGCACGCCGGGCCGGTCGGGAATTTCCATGATCACCCGCAGCAGCCGCCCATCCCGCAGCAGGTTGCGCAGCAGCGTGTTCGCCAGGATGCGCGTGTCGATATTGCCGCCGCAGACCGGCACCGCCACCTGCCGGCCCCGGAACCGATCCGGATAGGCCAGCACGGCAGCCAGAGCGGCGGCGCCCGCGCCCTCGGCCACGGTCTTGCCGGACTCGATCAGCATGGCGATCGCCTGCTCCACCGCGGATTCGGGCACCACCAGGATTTCAGTGCCATGCTCCCTCAGGATCGCGAGCGGCAGCCTGCCGATATCCTTCACCGCGATGCCCTCGGCGATGGTCGCACCCCCCACCTGCACCGGCTGCCCCGCCAGGGATTGCGCGAAGCCGGCATAGGATTCCACCTGCACGCCCAGCACCTCCATTTCCGGACGCAGGGCACGGGCGGCGATCACCGATCCGGAGAGGAACCCGCCGCCACCCGCCGGCACCACCAGCATCTCAAGCGATGGATGATCGGCGCAGAGTTCCAGCGCCATGGTGCCCTGGCCGGCAATCACCCCCTCGTCGTCATAGGGGTGGAGAAAGAAATAGCCATGTTCCGCCGCCAGATGGCGGGCATGGGCGGCGGCCTCCGCCAGCGTCTCGCCATGCAGCACCACCTCGGCGCCCCAGGCGCGGGTGCGCGTCACCTTGCTCACCGGGGTGAAGCGCGGCATCACGATGGTGGCCCGGATGCCGGCTAGATGCGCGTGGCGCGCCACCGCCTGGGCATGGTTCCCGGCGGACATGGCGATCACTCCCGCCTGGCGTTCCGCCTCCGACAGCAGGGCGATGCGATTGGCGGCCCCGCGTTCCTTGAAGGCGCCGGTCGCCTGCAGGTTCTCCAGCTTCAGGGTGATCTCCGCCCCCGTCGCGCGCGAAAGCGCGTCCGACCGCAGCGATGGCGCGCGCAGCACGGCGCCTCTGATCCGCGCCGCCGCGGCCTCGATCTCGGCGAGCCCGATCATGCCGGGCTATCCGAAGCGGATGTTCAGGATCTCATAGCTGCGGTCGCCGCCGGGAGCAGGGACAGAAACCGTATCGCCCCTCTTCTTGCCGATCAAGGCCTTCGCCAGCGGCGAGGAGATGGAAAGCCGCGCCGCCTTGATATCGGCCTCGTGGACCCCGACGATCTGATAGGCAACCTCCTTCTCGGAGTCCTCGTCCAGCAGCTGCACATGGGCACCGAACTTCACCGTGTCGCCCGAAAGCCCGGCGGGGTCGATCACCTCGGCGGCGCCGATGATCTCCTCAAGCTCGGCGATCCGGCCTTCGATGAAGGATTGCCGCTCCCGCGCCGCGTGATACTCGGCGTTTTCCGACAGATCCCCATGGCTGCGCGCCTCCGCGATGGCCCGGATGATGGCCGGCCGTTCCACGGATTTGAGCTGCCGCAGTTCGGTTTCGAGCTTCTGCAGGCCGGGCGCGGTCATCGGAAATTTATGCACGGCGGTTCCTTAACTGATTAGGCATAGACGGGCCGCGACCGCACCGGCCGCGACCTTTGTCAGAACGACGCGCGAAAGTACGACTGAAGCGGGGCAACTTCAAGGCTCCCCCCTGCCGGAGCGCCTCCTCCCGCAGCGGCTCCCGCCAGGGCCGCGATGGCAAGCGCCGCCGCCCGCGCCCCGGCGATGGTGGTGAAATGCGGCACCCCATGGGTCAGCGCCGAGCGGCGGATGTCGAAACTATCCGCCACCGACTGCGCGCCGCTCGCGGTGTTGATGACGAGCTGAACCTCGTCGGAGCGGAT
>DASTAF010000453.1:0-6118 GCA_035713005.1 Acetobacteraceae bacterium | reverse complement strand
GTCTATGATCTGGCCGATCTCGACCGGAGCCGGTTCGTCGTCGCCCCTGGGCAGTCCGGTGACGCGTTCAGTCCGAGATCACGCGATTTCCTCCGCCTGTGGCGAAACGGGGGAACCATCACCCTGCCGCCGGAGCCGCGCCGGGCGCGCGCGACGATGATTCTGCGTCCCTCGCGCGGGCGGTGACAGCATCCCATGAAGTGCAGCTTCCCCGTCAGGAATTAAGCCTTTTCTAAAGTCTTTCCTTGAAAATGGGCGGGACTCAGACCGATCCATGGGTTTAACCGCCGGAAATTCAATGAAAGCATCGCCTGCAGTTGGAAGCATCCCAAGAGCCCTTCATAATGTCGAATCCGGCTTTTTCCGGCCTGAGCGGTCAGATCTCGACCTGAACTGGCTTTCCTTCTACCTGGCCCTGCTGGCTGTTCCCGCCATGGAATTGCTGAGTATCTTCAGCGGCCAGAAGCCATCTGTCCCGCTTCCCAGATCGGTTGCCTTAAACCTACTCGCCCTCGTCCTGACATATCTTGGCGTCGGCATACCTCCTTTCATGAGGAGGCCCATGGTTCACAGGCTCAAGATTGCCTGGCTCCTAGCTTCAGGAGCATTCATATCTTTTGCCTCCATTAAGCATAACGGCATCCCATACTTTCTCTGTAATCTAGGTATTACGGCCACTGTCGCCGGATTATTCCTGGCTGCGGGAACCTTATTGAAAAACAGCTCGGAAAAATATGGGAAGTTAATTCCCCTGCTCGCAGGCGTGATCGCAATTTGCATCGGGTCTTCGTTCGTACATGGCATGCTGAGGCTCACAATTTTCTACCTGAAGAGCATTTACGATCCGGTCCTATATAGAATTGACAATATACTTAGTTTATCAAATGTAACTTTCCTGGCAAGGATATTTTTCTGGAACAATTTTTCTCAAAATATTCTTTTGTTTTTATACAACGCTTTGGTAATATTCATAATATTTTCCGCCACATCTGAGTTTTTTTACAAGAAAAGTAGCTCCGGTTCCGGGTTGACTTTCAGATTCCTGATTGTGGCGCTGAGCGGATACTCACTATATTATCTGATGCCCGCTCTTGCGCCAGAAGTTTTCTTCGGACAACTCTTTCCCAACGCCTTGCCGAACATGCAAGCCGTTGCCGATCATGGCATCATGGCCCCACTGCCGATAGCCGCCTCTGCCACCAGGAATACCATGCCGTCATTGCATGCAACCTGGGCGATATTGGGATTTCTTTCGCTGCGGCATTCTCCAGCTTGGCATAAAGCTGCTGGCGCCCTGTACGTTCTCGCAATTTTGATTGTAACCCTGGGATGCGGCTTTCATTATACGGTCGATTGGATCGTGGCTCTTCCGCTTGTTCTTTTGTCGCGGGGAATAGGTGCGATGTCATTGCCCCTCCAGCTTCGCTCTCGCCGGAATGCCGTTTTGGTCGGAGCCTTGCTGCTTTGCCTTTGGGTGCTTGTCATACGGGGCGCGCCGGAAACCTTAGACCATCAAAAACTCATTCAGCTTCTTGCAGTAACATCCGTCGGGTTGCCCGCATGGCTTGAACGCAGGCTTGCGAAAGATGAGGATGCTGCGAGCGCCGACATCCTGCGGGTGGAGCAAAAAACCGATCTTTCGGCCAATGATTTGTCTGTGCTCCGCAAGGGGCGGTTGCCAGCATCAGCTCCCTAGCTTCAAAAACCGGCTGAAGGCGCGGAGGGTGGCCTCGGAGACATGGTGCTCGATCCCCTCGGCATCCGCCTCGGCGGCGTCGCGCGGCACGCCGATCACCGTCAGCACATCGACCACGATCCGGTGGCGCGACCGTACCTTGTCCGCCAGCGCCTGACCGGCCTCGGTCAGAAACACGCCGCGATAGGGCCGCGCGGTGGCCAGCCCCTCGCGCTTCAGCCGGTTAATGCTTTTCACCGCGGTCGGGTGAGAGACGCCGAGCCTGCGGGCAATATCCACCGGCCGCGCCTCGCCATTGATGGCGAGCAGATCGGCGATCAGTTCCACGTAATCCTCCAGCAGGGCCGTTGATTGCGCCGTCCTGGTCTTGCCGAAGCGGCGGGCCTGGGTCGGCTCCGCCGGCAAGGAAACTGATTGCTTCATGGTCATGAACAACTCCCCTGCTCCGTTTGCTCCATATCGCCTCCCAAAATCAAGCCGGTTGACCGAAATAAAGCCAAGGCTATATTCAGCAACCATGGGCAACCATTCTGGCATGACGCAGACGGGGCAGACCCAGGAATCGCTGGCGGATGTGGCGCGGCGGATCTCGGCGCGGCGCGGCATGAGATGGCATCGCCGCCCGCTCTCGCCGGGAGTGCGCATCCTGCTCTGGTCCCTGCGGCTCTATGTGTTCCTGATGCTGGCGGTCGTCGCCATCCAGGTTACGCGGCTGATCCGGTAGGCCGGGCAATGGATTTTCCCGAAGCCGTAACTCCTGCAGCCGCCTCTCCTGAAGCCGTAACCCATGAGGATCTCGACCGGGCGCGGGACAGGCTCGCTTTCGATCAGGCGCGCCATGACGGGCGAAGCCTCGGCGCCCGGCTGCTCTGGCTGCTTCTCGGCCCGGGCATCCTCGCCTTTCTCGGCGAGAACGACGCGCCGAGCATGCTCTCCTACGCGGCGACCGGCGCGCAATTCGGCATCGGCTTCTTCCTGCCCTTCGTCGCCTTCACCTTTCTGCTCGGCTTCATCGTCCAGGAAATGGCCGCCCGCATCGGCGCCGCGACCGGCCAGGGCCATGCCGCCCTGATCTTCGCCCGCTTCGGCAGGTTCTGGGGCGGTTTCGCCATGCTCGACCTGATGGCGGGGAATTTCCTCACCCTGGTTACCGAGTTCATCGGCATCCGCGCCGGCTTGGGCTTCTTCGGTGTGCCGCCCTGGGCGGCGGTGGCGGGCAGCATCCTCGTCATCGGCTTCGCCATCTCCACCTCGCGCTACCGCAGATGGGAGCGGATCACCATGGCGCTCGCCCTCGGCAACGCCCTGTTCGTGCCGGCGGCGCTGCTGGCGCATCCCGATCTTCCAGCCATCGGCCATGCCTTCGCCACCTGGGCGCCGCTGCCCGGCGGCTTCAGGCCGGGCACCATCACGCTGATGATCGCCGATATCGGCGCCACGGTCACGCCCTGGATGCTGTTCTTCCAGCAGGGGGCGGTGGTGGACAAGGGGCTGACGCCGCGCGAGCTTTCCGGCGCCCGCGCCGACACGATGATCGGCGCCATCCTCGCCGCGGCCTTCGGCATCGCCGCCATCATCGCCACCGCGCCGCTCTTCGCCCACGGCATCAGCACGGCGAACTTTCAGGCGGCGCAGTTCGCCGAGGCGCTAAAGCCCTATATCGGCCATCTTGGCGCCTCGCTCTTCGCCATCGGGATTTTCGAGGCCGGGCTGGTTGCCGCCATCACCATCTCCACCTCCTCGGCCTATGCCTTCGGGGAGGTGACCGGCAGCACCCATGGCCTGAACAGCTCGATCACCGATGGCTGGCGCTTCTACCTGGTGCTGCTCGGCGGCGCCTGCGCGGCCGGCGGGCTGACCCTGATTCCGGGCGCGCCGCTGGAGGAAATCGTCATCCTGGTGAATGTGGTGGCAACCCTTGCGATGCCGCCTGCCCTGCTGTTCCTGATCGTGCTCGCCAACGATCCGGAGGTGATGGGCGAATACCGCAACGGCTTCTGGTGGAATGCCGCCGCTATTGGCGTCACCGCCTTCATGATCGCCAGCGGCCTCGCCTATGCCGTCACGGTGCTGTTCCCGCACGCCTTCTGACGGAGCGCCCTCAGGCGGCGAGATTTCCCTCCGCGTCGAAATCCCAGTCCTCCGGCTCGCCGAGCACGGCGATGCCGGGGTGGTTTGACGCTTCCTCCAGCATCGGCTCCGAAATGCGGATCGTCTCCAGATGCAGCGTGTTCGGCACCCGGACGATTCGCAGCCGCTGCATGTCCGGCACGTTGCAGGTCTTGATCGCGGCCTGAACCGCGAGCCGGTCATTCTCCATGATGACCGGGATCTTGCCGCCGGAGAGCACGGTCGAGGTGATGTGGTTGGCGTAGGTCGCCTGGTAATCGATCTTGTCGAACAGGCGGCGGGTGCAGATATCGGCGAGCCCCATGCCCGTCGCGTTGCCGTGGGTCCGCTCGCTCAGGTCGAGCACCGCCATCCGGGTGATCGACTGCTTCGCTTCGACATAGGGGGTGCTGGCGCGGCCGGTGATGTTCGGGTCCATCCCGGTGCCGGAAAACTCCTTGCCCATCCGGTCCACGATCAGCACGTCGAGCGGGTTGAACAGGATGCCCGGCATGTTGCGCTTCGCCTCCAGCAGAAGCTGCTTCTCCCTCTCCAGTATTTCTTCAGGAAGGATCGCGGCGACGCGGGAGATCCGGTCATAGCCGTTCTCCACCGTCGCGATACCGAACAGGAAGGGCGCCTTCTGCAGCTTGACCTTCGCCATCTCGACGACGTTGCGCGCCATCTCGCCGAAGCCGAGGGCGTGGCAGGATTCCGCTCCCTTCTGCTTGCCGAGGCCGATGGCGATCATTTTCGTGAGCCCGCTCTCGATCGGTCCGCTGAAGCTGGTATGCGGCTTGACCCGGTTGATCACCACGATGCCGTCCGCCTGCATCGCATGGCGGTCCATCAGGATGGGCAGGCCGTTCGGCAGGGTGCCGAGCTCGACCGTTTCCATCGAGGAAAGGATGGGGCAGCCGGCACTCGCCTCCGTCACCCCCAGCGCCGCCAGCATGCCGGTCTGCCCCTCGGCCGTGGCGCCGCCATGGCTGCCCATCGCCGGGACGATGAAGGGATCGGCGCCGCCCGCCTTCAGCTCCTCGATCGTCACCCGCACCAGAAGCGGCAGATCGGCCAGCCCCCGGCTGCCGACCCCGACCGCGACCCGCGCCCCCCTGGCGATCCGCCCCGCGATGGCGGGTGCGCGCAGCTCGGCGCGGAGCGAGGCCGCGACATCAGGCAGCGCGTTATCGGGGAATTTCTGGCGGACGCGCACCATGCGCGGCAGCTTCACATCGCGCAGCAGGTCCTGGATGATGCCCATTTCTTGCGTTCCTTCCGCCATTCGATCGATTTCCTGGCCGAGCATGGGGCAGAGTCGCGGAAATGTCACGGTTCCGTGCACCGCCCGGCTTTTCCGGCGGCGGTTTCCGGTGCATGATCGTTGCGGTCCAAGGGCATTGATTCTGAACAGGGAGAGACGACCTCATGAAACGCCGAAGCCTGCTTGCCGCCGCCCCCGCCGGCGCGGCGCTCGCCGTCACTGCCCGCGCGGCGCCAGCTCCCGTCACCATCACGCTCTGGCACGCGATGGCCGCCCAGCTCGGCCAGACACTGCAGGCCCTGGTGGACAAGTTCAACGCCAGCCAATCCGAGGCGCGGGTCGAGGCGGTGTACAAGGGCACCTATCCGCAGGTGCTCACCGCCACCATCGCCGCCTGGCGCGCCGGCAAGGCGCCCGCCATCGCGCAAATCTTCGATGTCGGCACGGCCGAGATGCTCGGCGCCGGGCCGGCCGTCGTCGATGTCTGGAAGCTCTCGCAGATGACCGGCGTGCCCATTGACGCCAAAACCTATATCCCCGCCGTGCGCGGCTATTACGGCGTCGCGGGTGACAGGATGGGCGCCGCGCCCTTCAACTCCTCCACCGCGCTGATGTGGATCAACCAGGATGCCTTCACCCGCGCCGGGCTGGACCCGAAGGCGCCCCTCGCCACCTGGGACGAGGTGATCAAGGCGGCGCGGGCGATCAAGGCGAAGAAGGCGGCGAAGATCCCGGTGATGACCTCCTGGCCTACCTGGGTGCATTTCGAGCAGTTCGCGGCGATCCACGACATCCCCTTCGCCAGCCCCGATGACGGGTTCGCCGGGCCGAAGCCGAGGCTGATGCTCGATTCCCAGCCCTTCGTGAAGAATCTCGACACGCTGCTCTCGATGGAGAAGGAAGGGCTGTTCAAGTATGAAGGGCGGGACGGCGCGCCGAGCCCGATCTTCTACGCCGGCGATGCCGCGATCACCTTCGATTCGTCCAGCATCTACGGCCAGCTCAAGCAGAGCGCCAAGTTCAAGTTCGCCGATGCCTACCTGCCCTAT
>DASTAF010000452.1:0-2037 GCA_035713005.1 Acetobacteraceae bacterium | reverse complement strand
GCCGCCGTCATCCGGCACGCTGGTGAACGGCACCTGCCGCGCCGAGGCGGGGGCGGGGGCCATGGCCGCGATCTTGGCGCCTGCCACCTTCCCATAGGTGGCATAGGCGAAGACGGGATAGGATTCGCCGCCTCCCGACAGCATGGTCTGGTTGACCGCCGGGCGGGCCTTGAGGTCATGGGGATACTGATCGGCATGGGCCACCATGCCCTGGGCGGAGAGGCAGATCGCCCCCGCCGCCAGCAGAAGCGCTTTCACGAGCATCGTCATGAATCTCCGGGCGCGGCCCGCCGGTGCGAAAGCCGCCCCCCTTGCCGTGGTTTCAATGAAGGTCTGGCCGCTAACGAAAGCGCGGAGGATCGGCCTTGCGCGCTTCGGCCGGATACGTCTTGCACCTGACTTGTGGGCGGCGCTAACGGACGCCCCGTGTTGTCATTTGCCAAGTGAAAGAATTATACAGATGTTATTCCTTTTTCTACAATTTTGTTATGACGAATCCGCGGCCACGCGGGATGAGCCCGCCCCTTTCGGCATGGTTCGCCGGGCTCAAGTTTTCGTTAGCAAGCCTCCTGCCGGAGCCGGCGGGGCGGGCCGGTTCAGGCCGGCGGCGGACCGGTGGGGCCGGCGGCGGCGCGGGCGTTGATTTCCAGCAGCGCGCGCAGGGCGGCGGCGCGCTCATCGCCGTCCGGCGCCTCCAGCAGCGCCTGCTTCTCCTGCGGGGTGAAGGGGCAGACCATGCAGAGCGTGGCGACCAAGGCCGCGCCGGGCATCGCCGCGATCGCCTCCCAGTTCGCCTCGATCTCCATGGCCGCGAAATAGCGCCGCAGCGAATCCAGCAGCGCCGGGCGCGGAAGGCAGGGGCTGGGATCGGGCTCGTCCGGCGGGCGGGCCGCCAGATCGGCGGCGAAATCGCCGAACTCTCCCCGCACCCGGCGGTAGCCCCGGCGCATCTCCACCTCCTCGACCACGGCGAAGCGGATCGTCCCGGTCAGGGTGATGAGGTATCGCCCGTCATCGGTTTCGCTGAAGGCGCAGACGCGCCCCAGGCAGCCGATGCGGTACAGGCCCGGCCCGTTCCGGCCGGAAGGGAGCCGCGGATTGGGCTGGATCATGCCGAGCAGCCGCCCCGCCGCCAGGGCATCCTCGGTCATGGCGAGATAGCGGGGCTCGAAGATGTTCAGCGGCAGGCGGCTGCCGGGCAGGAGCAAGGCGCCGGTCAGGGGAAACACCGGAAAGATTTCCGGCAACTGCGCGAACGGCGTCTCGAAGCCTGTCATGAACCGGCTAGCTGAAGAGCAGCGCCGAGAGCTTGCGGCGCGCCGCCATGGTGGCCGGATCGTCGAAGCCCCAGGATTCGAAGAATTTCAGCAACTGCAGCCGCGCCGCATCGTCGTTCCAGCCGCGATCGCGGCGGATGATTTCGAGCAGGGCGGCGGCGGCGGCCTCGCGCTCTCCGGCGGCGTTCAGGGCGGTGGCGAGCTCGTAGCGCGCCTGGTGATCGAGCGGATCGGCGGCGAGGCGCGCCTCCAGCCCGGCGCGGGCCGCCACGGCTTCGCGCCCCTCGCGCGCCAGGGCGAGGGCGGAGCGGGCGCCGGCGATCTCGCCATGCTCGGCGATCTTGGCGGGAACCTGGGCGAGAACCTCCTCCGCCTGGGGCTCGTCGCCCAGGGCCAGCAGCGCCCGGACCAGCCCGCCCCAGGCTTCCGGCTTTTCCGCATCTTCCTCCAGGGCGGCGGCGAAGAGCTGGGCGGCATCCTGCGCATTGCCTGCATCGAGCGCGGCGCGGGCCTCGGCGATGAGATCGGCCGAGGGGGCCTGCGAGCCGGCCAGCTTCAGCAGCGCGTCCGCGAAGCGGCGGATCTCGCTTTCCGGCTGCGCGCCCTGGAAGAGATCGGCGATCTGGCCGTTCCAGAAGGCGGCGACGGTGGGAACCGACTGCAGGGGCAGGCCGAGGCTGGCGAGCTGCTGGACCAAAGCGCGGTTCTTGTCGATGTCGATCTTGACCAGCTTCAGGCGGCCGCCCAGGGAGGTGACGAC
>DASTAF010000451.1:0-4306 GCA_035713005.1 Acetobacteraceae bacterium | reverse complement strand
TGCCTGGCCGTTCTACTGCCTCCTGGGCATCGCCCTGGCCTCGCTCGGGATCGGCCTCTGGCGCGCGGTCATCGAGCCGCAGGTGCGGTGGGCGCTGATCTTCGTCAGTTGCTGGGTCTTTCTCGACATCTTTGCCCTGCTCGGCGTCATCGGCGCGCTGGCCGAGCGGCGGCAGGTGCGGCTGATGGCGCGGATCAACTGCCACAAGGTGCTGTGGATACGCCCCGCGGGCGGCGAATGGCGCGAGGCGCGGAGCTTCAATCTTTCCCGCTATGGCGCGGGCATCGTCCTGCCCGGCGATTTCGCTCCGGTGGAGGAAGGCGGCGAGGTGGAGCTGCTATTCGACGATCCCAGGGGCGGCCTGGGCGGGACGGTGCAGTATCTCGACACGCGGGACGGGCAGCGCATCCTAGGGGTGCGCTACAGGCTCGGTTCGCTGGCGGAGGTACGGTTCGCCGTCGCCGCCGCCTTCGGCAGCAGTGCCTCGCTCGTCAGGACGTCCGGGCTGCGGCACCGGGGGGTGAGCGTTCTCTACGCTTTCGGCTTCTTCGTGAGGATCGGGCTTCTCGGGGCAAGGCGCCATCTGGCGCTCCTGGCCATGCCCTGGAAGAAGAGATCGGGATCGCCCGATGCCGAAACCGCGCTTCCCTCCTCGCGCTCCGCCGCCTGATCCTAGACTTCCGCTTCCATCACCGTTCTGACGTGATCGGCGATCATTGCCTCCTCGTCGGTCGGGATCACGCGCACCGCTGCCTTTGAAGCGGCGGCGCTGATCACCGGATCGTGGCGCCCGTTCGCCGCATCGTCCAGGGTGATGCCGAGATGCGGAAGATGCGCGCAGATGGCCGCGCGGACGGGTGCGGCCTTCTCGCCGATGCCGGCGGTGAAGATCAGCGCGTCCAGCCCGCCGAGCGGGATGGTGAGCGCCGCGATCTCCCGCGCCGCGCGATAGGCGAAGAGGCTGACGGCGAAGCGCGCCGCCTCGGTCCGGCTTTCCAGCAGCACCCGCATGTCCCCCGATCCGCCGGAGACGCCGAGCAGGCCGGAGCGGTGATAGAGGATGTCGCTGATCGTCTCCCCATCCAGCCCTTCCTGCTGCATCATGTGGAGCACCGCGCCCGGATCGATGGCGCCACAGCGGGTGCCCATCATCAGCCCGTCGAGCGCGGTGAAGCCCATGCTGGTGTCGAGCGAGCGGCCGCCGCGCATGGCGCAGGCGCTGGCGCCGTTGCCGAGATGCGCCGCGATGACCCGCCCTGCCGCCCGCGCGGGGTCCAGCTCCGCGAAGCGGCGGGCGATGTATTCATAAGACAGGCCGTGGAAGCCGTAGCGCCGCACGCCTGCCTGGGCATAGCGCGCCGGCAGCGGCAGGATCGAGGCCAGTTCCGGCATGCGATGGTGGAAGGCGGTGTCGAAGCAGGCGACCTGCGGCAGGCCGGGCCGCAGCTTCGCCATCGCCCGGATCGGCGCCAGATTGTGCGGCTGGTGCAGGGGAGCGAGCGGGATCAGCCGGTCGAGCGCCGCGAGAACCCTTTCATCAATCCGCACCGGTTCGGCAAATTCCACGCCGCCATGGACGATGCGGTGGCCGATGGCGGCGAGAGCCTCGCCATCGTGATGCGACTCCGCCCAGTCCAGCAGCGGCGAGAGCAGGTCCTCGTGCGAAAGCCCCTCCCGCCAGCGCCGCTCGGTGAGGCGGCCCTGCCGGTCGTGGCCGCGGAAATGCGGCGCCCCGCCGATATCCTCGATGGCGCCATGGGCGATGCGCCCGCCTCGCGCCTGAAAGAGCGCGAACTTGATGCTCGACGATCCGGCATTGAGGGCCAGGATCGCGCCGGGCATGGCCGGCTCGCGCGCCTCAGCCCGCCCCGCCGGTCTGCTCCTGCAGGGTCTGCTGGATGAACCGGCCCGCCAGGGCCTCACGCAGCGCGTTTTCCTTGCTGTGGTCGAGCGAGGTGCGCAGCACGGTGCCGCCGACACCGCGCAGATCCTCGAACACCTTGTCCGCCGTCATCTTGCGGATCAGCAGGAACAGCGCCGCCGTGCCCGGCTGAAGCACGGCCGCGAGTTCCTTCATGAAGCCGTCCTCGATCCCGAAATCCGCCATCGCTCCGCCGAGAGCTCCGGCTCCCGCCCCGATGGCGGCGCCGATCAGCGGCATCATGAACAGAAGCCCGACAAGCAATCCCCAGAAGCTGCCGGAGGCCGCCCCGGCCACCGAGGGATGGAAGATCTGGTTCAGCCTGACATGCCCGTCCGGCTGCTTGACCGCCACCACCGCGTCCCCGAGTTCGATCAGATATTCCTTCTGCATGCCGAGAACTTTCTGCCGTACCTGCTCGGCCTGCTCCTCGGAGGGAAAGGCGATGACGATCAGATCGCTCATGGACTGGCCTCCATCATGAGGGCTTCAAAACCGGCTTCGCCCGCTCACCTGAACAATAGTGAGGGGAGGCGGCGCCATCAATATGCGGCGAGCACTGAGGTCCGGCTCAGGTCTCGGCGGTGCAGCGGCGCGGCGAGATCATCGACAGGAATTCGCGCCGGGTGGAAGGATTGTCCCGGAAGGCGCCGAGCATCCGGCTGGTCACCATCGAGACGCCCGGCTTGTGCACGCCGCGGGTGGACATGCATTCGTGTCCGGCCTCGATCACCACGGCGACGCCGAGCGGCTGCAGCACGTCATTGATCGTGTTGGCGATCTGGGCGGTGAGCTTCTCCTGGATCTGGAAGCGTTTCGCGTAGGCGTCCACCACCCGGGCGAGCTTGCTGATGCCGACCACGCGGCGATCGGGCAGATAGGCCACGTGGGCACGGCCGATGATCGGTGCCATATGATGCTCGCAATGGCTCTCCACCCGGATGTCGCGCAGGACCACCATCTCGTCATAACCCTCGGTTTCCTCGAAGGTGCGGGCGAGAATTTCCACCGGGTCCTCGGCGTAGCCATGGAAGAATTCCTCATAGGCGCGGGCGACCCGCGCCGGCGTGTCCCTCAGCCCCTCGCGGTCTGGGTCGTCTCCCGCCCAGCGCAGCAGGGTGCGGATCGCCGCCTCGGCCTCGGTGCGGCTCGGCCGCTCGTTGAGGTTCCTGCTCAGCCTGCCGGGCATCGTCTCGATATTCAAGAGCGCATCTCCATCAGTCATGGAAGTCATCAAGCCGTTCCACCTTGAATATGATCGGTGGCCGGGGTCTCGCAACCCATGCCCAAGACATAGCGGATGATCGTGAATGTCCGGTTAACGGGCCGCCTCAATGCACCTTATGTTCATCATAAGGGCTGTCGAGGCTGAAGCTGGGCACATCAACGTCGAAAGCCTCGCCGGTCGGCACCGAGACCATGTGGAACTGTCCGGTCATGAAGCCGGAGGGCGTCTCCAGCGGAGTGCCGGAGGTGTATTCAAAGGCCTCGCCCGGTTCCAGCAGCGGCTGCTCCCCCACCACGCCGACGCCGCGAACATGCTGGGTGCGGCCCAGGGAATCGGTGATGTGCCAGGTGCGCCGCAGCAGCCTCACCGGCACCGGTCCCCGGTTCTCGATCCGCACCTGATAGGCCCAGACGAAATGCCGCTCCTGCGGGCGGGACTGATCGGCAAGGAAAAAGGCCCGGATCGTTACCAGGATGCCAGCAGTTTCCTTGGCATAAGGGTCGTTCATGCAAGCCTCGGCATATTCCGGGCGGAGGATAGAGATCAAGGCGAGCCAAAACAAGCGCCGGCTCAACCTCATCTTGCGGGCTGATCTTGCGGACCGGGCACAAGCCTGCGTGACCATGCCGCCGATCCGGGCTAGTGAGAGGGCATGAGCCATCCGGTTTCGCGCGCCCGCCGCGCCCTGTTCGCCGCCCTGCTGCTGCTTCCCTCCGCCTGCATGGCCGCGCCGCGGGATCATGCCGCCCCGCCATCGGGCGCGACGGAGCGGCAGGGCGCGCTGTTCGGCGCCATGCTCGCGGGTGACTACGCCGAGGCGACGGGGCAGGAGCGGGCGGCGGCGCAGTATGACATGGAGGCCGCCACCCTCGATCCGGGCAACCGGACCCTGCTGCGGCACGCCTTCGCCACCGCCCTGCTGGCGGGAAGCCCGGATGCACTGCGCCTCGCCCGGCTGATGCCCGGCAATGCGCTGGCGGCGATGCTGCGGGGCAACGACGCGGTGATGAAGCAGGATTACAAGGATGCCGAGGCCGATTACGCCGCCATGCCGAAGGGCGGGGTGACGGGGCTGATCCGGCCGCTGCTGATCGCCTGGGCCGAGGACGGGACGGGAGAGACGGGCAGAGCGATCGACCGGCTGAAATCGCTCGCCG
>DASTAF010000450.1:0-2868 GCA_035713005.1 Acetobacteraceae bacterium | reverse complement strand
CAGCAGCCTGCCTTGCGCGTCCAGCCGGGCGATGCGGGCGGGATCGAGGAAGCCGAGGGAGGCGTTGGTCGGGGTTACCAGCCAGCCGTCATCGTCGAGCCGGATGCTGATATTGCCGGAGGAGCCGGGGGTGAGGCCGCGTTCGAACAAGGAGCGTCCGTAGCGGCAGATCGCCTCGCGCAGATGGGCTTCGCTCATGCCGTTTCGCCTTTCATCGCGCGGCGGGAGAGCGCCGGCGCGGGCCGGGTGTTGTCGCCTGGAAGCGCGCCGCCTATAGATCACAGAGGATTTCAAGTGACAAGTGAGCGCAGGCTCCGGCGCAGGAAGCGATCAGCACATGCCCAATTTCGCCGCCAATCTATCGATGATGTTCAACGAGCATCCGTTCCTCGACCGGTTCGACGCCGCGGCCGATGCGGGGGAAGGCCCGTGACCATCGCCCTCGGCGCGGTGGCCGATGATTATACCGGCGCCTCGGACCTCGCGAACACGCTGACGCGGAACGGGCTGCGCACCATCCAGACCATCGGCGTGCCGGATGAGGGGCTGGGGCTGCCGGACGTGGACGCGGTGGTGGTGGCGCTGAAGAGCCGGTCGATCCCGGCGGTGGAGGCGGTGGCGAAATCGCGCCAGGCGGCGGGCTGGCTGAAGCAGCGGGGGGCGGGGCACATCCTGTTCAAGGTCTGCTCCACCTTCGATTCCACCCCGGCGGGCAATATCGGCCCGGTAACCGACGCGCTGGCGGATGACGCGGGGGCGGAGATGGTGCTGGTCACTCCCGCCTTCCCGGAGACGGCGCGCACCGTCTATCAGGGTTATCTGTTCGTGGGGGCGGTGCCGCTGAACGAGAGCCCGCTGAAGGACCATCCGCTCAACCCGATGCACGACGCCAATCTGATGCGGGTGATGGGGGCGCAGAGCCGGCGCAGGATCGGGCTGGTGCCGTTCAGCATCGTCGAGCAGGGGGTGGATGCGGTGCGGGCGCGGCTTGCCGAGCTTGCCGGGGCCGGGTTCGGCGCCGCGATCGCCGATGCGGTCACCGAGAGGCATCTGCTGACGCTCGGCGAGGTGGCGCTGGCCGCGCCGCTTTCCACCGGCGCCTCCGGGCTGGGGCTGGGGCTGGCCCGGGCGCTGACGGCGAGCGGCAGGATCGCGGCGGGGCGAAGGGAGGCCGATGGCTTCGCCGGGGTGGGTGGCGGCGCCGCCATCCTCGCCGGGAGCTGCTCGGAGGCGACGCGCGGGCAGATCGCCGCTGTCGAGGAGCGGATGCCGGTGCTTCGCCTCGACATCGCGGCGCTGCTGGCGGGGAGCGACATCGTGCGCCCCGCCCTCGCCTGGGCCGGGGAAAGGCTGGGCCGGGGGCCAGTGCTGATCGCCAGCAGCGCGCCGCCCGAGACGGTCGCGCGGATGCGCGGCGAGCATCAGGGGGAACATGTGGGAGAGAGGATCGAGACGGCGCTCGCCGATATCGCGGAGGGTCTCGCCGGGCAGGGCGTCCGGCGGCTGATCGTCGCCGGGGGAGAGACTTCCGGCGCGGTGACGGACCGGCTGGGGATCGCCGCCTTCCTCGTCGGCGGCGAGATCGCGCCCGGCGTGCCGCTGCTGCGCACGCTCGGCGGGGGGCGCGGAGACATGCTCCTCGCCCTGAAATCGGGCAATTTCGGCGGGCCGGACTTCTTCACCCGCGCCCTGGAGATGATGCGATGAGACGGATCGCCCTTACCGGCGCCGGAGGCGGGATCGGGCAGGTGCTGCGCCCGAGGCTGCTGGCGCGCGGGCTTGCCCTGCGTTCGTCGGGATTCGAGCCGCTGACCCCGCTCTCCGGGGCCGAGGAAGTCTGCCATGGCGATCTGCGCGATCCGGCGGTGGTGGACCAGGCGCTGGCGGGCACGGAGGTTCTGATTCACCTCGCGGGCACCAGCGTCGAGCGTCTCCTGCCGGAGATCATCGAGAACAACCTGCGCGCCCTTTATGAAGTCTATGAGGGGGCGCGGCGGCACGGGCTCCGCCGCGTTATCTTCGCCAGTTCCAACCACACCATCGGCATGTATCCGGTGGAGGCGAGGCTGGGGCTGGATTGCCCGGTGCGGCCGGACGGGTTCTACGGGCTCAGCAAGGTCTGGGGCGAGGCGATGGGCCGCCTCTACTGGGACAAGCATGACATCGAATCCGTCTGCCTCAGGATCGGCAGCGCCCTGCCCTTTCCTACCGAGCCGCGCCATCTTTCCACCTGGCTCGGCCATGACGATCTGGAGCAACTGATCCTGCGCTCCATCGAGGCGCCCGATCTCGGCTTCCTCATCGTCTGGGGCGTTTCCGCCAACACGCGCGGCTGGTGGGACAATGCGGGGGCGGCGCGGCTGGGCTATGCGCCGCGCCAGAACGCGGAGGATTACGCCGGGGAAATCCTCGGCCGGCCCGATCCGCTGGCGCCGCTCGCCCGGCGCCTTCAGGGCGGCAGTTTCGCCGCCGCGGATTGCCAGGCGGCGCCCAAGGATGTATAGAAAAATTACAACCTAGCCGCCGCGGAGTCCGCCGATGAAAACCAGCCCCGTCCAGCCCGCCGATCTGAGCCGCTCCGTCATTTCGGTGCCGCCCTTTGCCCGCAACGATGATCTGAGCATCAACCGGGCGGAGAACCGCCGCCTGATCCGGCATCTGGAGGCCGGCGGCGTCCGCACCCTGCTCTATGGCGGCAACGCCAATTTCTACCATGTCGGCACGTCGGAATATCCCGCCGTGCTGGACGTGATCGAGCAGGAAGCGGGCGCCGATAGCTGGGTGATTCCCTCGATCGGGCCGGATTTCGGCCGGATGCTGGATCAGGCGCGCATTCTGCGCGGGCGCGGCTTTCCCACCGCCATGGCC
>DASTAF010000449.1:0-3832 GCA_035713005.1 Acetobacteraceae bacterium | reverse complement strand
TCGCCGTGCTTGTGCCTGCGGATCGGCGTCTCGAAGGTGTCGCTGATGACATAGGGCTTCATCAGCCCGGGCAGCCTTTCATAGAGGTGATCGAGATTGGACAGCCCGCCGCCCAGCACGATCACGTCGGGGTCGAGGATGTTCACGATCATGGCGAGGCCGCGCGCCAGCCGGTCGGCATGGATGTCGAGCGCGTGGATCGCCCGCTCATCCCCCGCCCTGGCCCGCGCCGGCAAGCCGCCCGCGTCCCGCGCGCCGATCCCATCCGCCTCCGCCGCCAGGGCCGGCCCGGCGAGATAGGTCTCCAGGCAGCCGACCTTGCCGCACCAGCAGCGGCGCAGCGGCATCTCCTCCATGCGCGGCCAGGGCAGCGGCGTGTGCCCCCACTCCCCGGCGATGCGGTGCCGCCCTTCCAGGACCTTGCCGCCGATGACGATGCCGCCGCCGCAGCCCGTGCCGATGATCACCCCGAAGACGCAATGCGCACCCGCGCCCGCGCCGTCCGCCGCCTCGCTCATGGCGAAGCAGTTGGCGTCGTTGGTGATGCGGACGGGCCGGCGCAGCTTCGCCTCCAGGTCCTGATCGAAGGGATTGCCGTTCAGCCGCTCGGAATTGGCGTTCTTGACCAGGCCGGTGGCCGGGCTGATCGTGCCCGGAATGCCGACGCCGATGCTGCTCGCGGGGCCTTCGACCGATTCTGCCTCCGCCACCAGTCCGGCGATGGCCTCGATGGTCGCGCGGTAATCCGGCGGCGTCGGAATCCGCTTGCGGAAGGCGAGCGAGCCGTCCCCGGCGAGCGCGGCGATTTCGATTTTGGTGCCGCCGAGATCGATGCCAATGCGATAAGCCATGGTCTGATTGCTTCCTCTCTGTCTATCACCCGCCCATGCTCTTGCCCCGGAGCACGTTAGGCCGCATGACTCGCTGTAATGACCGAAATTGTGCTTGATGCAAAATATTTGAAAGGCCCGATGCCGGTGCTGCGCGCGGCGCGGGCCATTCGCGGCCTCGAGCCGGGGGCGAAGCTGCGCGTGCTGGCGACCGAGGCGGGCGCGGCCGCCGATTTCCGGGATTTCTGCCGCGATAACGGCCATGCGCTGATCGCGGTGAGCGAGATCAAGGGCGTGTTCAGCTTTACCATCAGGTGCGGCGCGAAACTGGAGAGCTAGCCGATGACCGTTGCGTTGATTACCCATCCCGCCTGCCTCGATCACGATACAGGCCCCTATCATCCCGAGCGGCCGGACCGGCTGCGCTATGTGCTGCGCGCGCTGGAGGCGCCGGAATTCGCGCCCCTGCTGCGCGAGGCGGCGCCCATTGCCCCGGAGGAGGCGCTGCGCGCGGTTCATGCCGACGCCTTCGTCGATGGCATTCTGGCACTTTCGCCAAGGCCGGGCCAGCTGATCCATATCGACGCCGACACGGTGGTGAGTCCTGGATCGGTCGAGGCGGCGCGGCGCTGCGCGGGGGGCGCGATGCGCGCGGTGGACATGGTGATGGAGGGATCGGCGCGGGCCGCCTTCTCGGCGACGCGGCCGCCTGGCCATCACGCCGAGCCGGACCGCGCCATGGGGTTCTGCCTGTTCAGCAGCGCCGCGATCGCCGCCCAGCACGCGCGCGCCGCGCATGGGCTGAAGCGGATCGCGGTGGTGGATTTCGACGTGCATCACGGCAATGGCACCCAGGCCTGCCTCGAGAACGATCCCGACCTGTTTTATGCCTCCTCGCACCAATCTCCCTGCTATCCGGGCACCGGGGCGCGGAGCGAACGCGGCATCGCGAACAACGTGGCGAACGCGCCGCTGCCGCCCGGCTCCGGCTCGGATGCCTTCCGCGCCGCCTGGGAGGCCATCCTGATTCCCGCCCTCAAGGCGTTCAGGCCGGAGCTTCTGATCATCTCCGCCGGGTTCGACGCGCACCGCGCCGATCCCCTGGCCCAGCTGCAGCTCGATGTCGAGGATTTTTCCTGGGTGACGAAGGCGCTGATGGCGGCGGCGGATGAATGCTGCGGCGGCAGGGTCGCCTCCGTGCTCGAAGGCGGCTACGATCTCGATGCCCTTGCGGCCTCCTCGGCGGCGCATGTACGGGCATTGATGCGGATTTCCTGAGGAGCGAATCGATGAGCGGCAAGAGCGGCGGCGAACCCGCGCCGGAGCTGAGCGAAATGGCGTTCGAGGATGCGCTGGCCGAGCTGGAGCGCATCGTGCGCGGGCTGGAATCGGGCCAGCAGAGGCTGGAGGACGCCATCGCCGCCTATGAGCGCGGCGCGGCGCTGAGGCGCCATTGCGAATCGAAGCTTGCCGAGGCGGAGATGCGGGTGCAGGCGATCGTCGCCCGCGCGGACGGCACGATGATATTGAAACCGGAGTTGTGACACATGGTGCTTGACATGGTCCGCCAGGATGGTGGGCTGGCCGAGGCGATGGCCGAGGCGGCCGCGCTGATCGAGGCGGAGCTGGAGGCGCTGTTGCCGGTGCCGGAAGGCCCCGAGGCGAGGCTGACCGAGGCGATGCGCTATTCCGTGCTGGGCGGCGGCAAGCGCCTGCGCGGCTTCCTGGTGATGGAGGTGGCGAAGCTTTTCGCCGTCAGCCAGACCTGCGCCGCGCGGGTCGCGGCCTCGGTGGAGATGCTGCACGCCTATTCCCTGGTGCATGACGATCTGCCGGCGATGGATGATGACGATCTGCGCCGCGGCAAGCCTTCCTGTCACAAGGCCTTCGACGAGGCGACGGCGATTCTGGCCGGGGACGCGCTGCAGACCCGCGCCTTCGAGGTGCTGGCGGATGAGAATACCCATTCCGATCCGGAGGCGCGCTGCGAGCTGATCGCGGCCCTCGGGCTCGCTTCCGGGGCGCGCGGCATGGCGGGCGGGCAGATGATCGACATGGCGGCGGCCGGGCACGCATTGAGCGGGCCGGAGGTGACCCGGCTGCAGGCGCTGAAGACTGGAAGGCTGATCCAGTACAGCGCCGAGGCCGGGGCCATACTGGGCCGGGCGCCAGGGCCGCAGCGGCACCTGATCAGCGCCTATGGCCGCGATCTCGGCGCCGCCTTCCAGATCGCCGACGACATACTGGACGCCGAGGGAACCGATGCCAGCCTCGGCAAGACCGCGGGCAAGGACGCGGCGCAGGGCAAGGCGACGATGGTGGCAGTGCTGGGGCTGGGACGGGCGCGAATGCAGGCCGAGAAGCTGGCCGAGCAGGCGGCAAGCTATCTGGAAAGCTTTGGCGAGGCCGCGGAGCGGCTGCGCGCGCTGGCGCGTTTCACTGTGGCGCGGCGCAAGTAGCGCCGCGATCTATTTCTTGTTTCCGCTGCCGGAGCCGGAACGCTTGCCGCCGCCATCCTGCTTGTTCACCGTCGCCCAGGCGCGGCGCTCGGCTTCCTCTTCCGATACGCCTCGCTTCTCGTAGCTTTCCTCGATATGCTCGGCCTTGCGCTTCTGCTTCCCGGTATAGGCGGACTTGTCACCCTGTGCCATGATGTGCTCCCCCGTCGGGATGTCCGGTGCCATCATGATCGCATCATGGCCTTGGCTTTCCCATTGCCTGCGCCCTACGGTTTTGAAATCCCTTTCCTAGGCCGAGCAGCTTCTGCCTGGCTTGCAATCCGCGGCTCCGGATCAAACCTCCCAAGGTATCACGGGGCCGCAAGCTGGCGAGCCCCTAGCTGAAAGGATGGTTCCATGGCCGTATCGAATATGAAAATCGCGTTCCTGGCGACGGATGGCGTCGAGCAGGTCGAGTTGACCAAGCCTTACGAGGCGCTCAGGCAGGAAGGGGCGCAGGTCACGCTGGTATCTCCCAAGGAAGGGGAGATCCAGGGCATGAAC
>DASTAF010000448.1:0-5059 GCA_035713005.1 Acetobacteraceae bacterium | reverse complement strand
CGATCTCCACCCCCAGGCCATCATTTTCCTCGGCGGCGATGGCGCGGATCAGCTCCTCCCGGTCCTTGCGGTCCCGCAGCGCCGGCATGTGCAGGGTGAAGCCGTTCAGCCGGTAATAAAGGTCCATGCGGAACTCGCCGCGCGAAACCAGGCTGGGCAGGTCGCGATGGGTGGCGCTGATGATGCGGAGATCGACGGCGATCGTCCGGTCGCTCCCCAGCGGGCTGACCTCCTTTTCCTCCAGCACCCGCAGCAGCCGCGCCTGGATGGAAAGCGGCATGTCGCCGATCTCGTCGAGGAACAGCGTCCCGCCATGCGCCGTCAGAACCTTGCCCCGCCGCCCGCCGCCCCGCGCGCCGGTGAAGGCGCCGGGCTCGTAGCCGAACAGCTCGCTCTCGATCAGCGTCTCCGGGATGGCCGCGCAGCTTACCGCGATGAAGGGCTTGTCGTGGCGCGCGCTGGCCCGGTGAATGGCCTTGGCGAAGGTGTCCTTGCCGGTGCCGGTCTCACCCTGCAGCAGGATATGGATGTCCTTGTCCATCACCCGTTCGAGGCACCAGATGTTGCGGGCCATCGCGGGGTCCTGGCAATTCCAGGCGGCGAGCGGCAGGGGCGCCGGCAGGGCGGGCCTCGCTGAAGGCGCCTCCCGCCGCGCCGGGCTGCCGGCCCTCAGCGGCCTGCTCACCGGCCTGGAGAGGCAGACGCTGGCGAAGCCATGCGGCGTTCCCCGATGCGTCACCGCGAGAATCTCGGATGGCCGCGCCGCCGCATGCTCCAGAAACCGGTCGAGCGGCAGATCGAAAAGCTCCTCGATCCCGCGGCCGATCAACTGCTCGTGGTCCCGGTAGCCGAACTGCACCGGCACGCTGCTGTCCGCCGCCTGCACCCGCCCCTGATCGTCGATGGCGAGCAGCGAATCCCAGTGCAGCCCCACCAACTCCGGGCGCTGGTGGAAGCGCAGGATCGTGCAGTTCCTGAAGCTGCTGATGAAATGCTGGTGCTCGATGATCCGCGCCGACATGCTGGCCAGCGCGATCATCGGCAACTGGCTGTCCCGGCTGTCGGTGGAATCGAGGCAGGAGACATCCAGCACCCCCGCGAGCACGCCGTTCGCCCCCCACACCGGCACGGCCGAGCAGGTCATCCGCCGGTTCCGGGAAAAGAAATGCTCGTCCCGATGCACCACCACCGGCTGCCGGTCGTGCAGGCAGGTGCCGGGGCCGTTCGTCCCCTCATGGCGCTCGTCCCATACGAAGCCCGGTTCGAGATCGACCTCGCGCAGCATCGCGGCATGGGCGGGATGGCTGAGGGCGTTCAGAACCACGCCCGTCGAATCCGTGAGAACTAACACATGCCGGGACGGCGCGATCTGCCCGAACAGCCTCTGCATCTCCGCGGCGCCGATGCGCTCGAACAAGGCGAGCTCCTCGATCCGGCGCCTGAGCGCATGGGCGCCGATATGCTCCTTCTGCGGCGCCGAATCCGGATCGAGGTGATATTCCTCCCTGCACCGCATCCACGCATTGGCGATCGAGCCGCCGCAGGCGAGGGCGGGCGACGACGGCGCGCCTTCCTTGCCGCGTAGGGGGAAACCTGTGCTCGGCCGCTCCATGGTTCGCCGTCCTTCCCAAGTGCGGGTGCGGCCTCCGGAAGCAGCGCCTCCGCCCCGCCCCTATTATTTTCTATGGTACAATCTGTAGGGCGGGAGGCACATTTTGTCACCCCGCCGGATGAACGAAATGCGCCATCCGGCAATAACCGCTGCGTGAACGCGGCAGCTCCTCCCGTCCCTGCGGGCGGAATCCGGGCGGATGCTTCTGGCACGCAACTTGCTTGATGATCGGCAGGTCGCGGCATCTGTCCCAGGGCAGGCGCGGGTCCTGGAATCGCTTTGAAACAAAGAGGGGACGCCATAATGAGGCAAGGCAGAAAACAGGTTCAACACTTCCTGCAACGACAAACGCTGCCCGTGCTTTTCGCCGGGATCATGGGATGCAGCCTGCTCGCGATGCAGGCCCATGCCCAGTCTTCCGCTAACGCGCCGAAAGGGCAGAACGGCGGCCAGACCATGAGCCAGGGGAGCCAGAACGGAGCATCGTCCTCCCAGGGAGCTTCCCATGAATCGCTGATGAAGCTCGAAGGCAATGCCGATGACTGGGCGATGCCCAGTGGCAATTACCAGAACTGGCGCTACAGCACCCTCAAGCAGATCGACACCAAGAACGCGGACCAGTTGCAGCCCGCCTGGAGCATGTCCACCGGCACGATGCGCGGCCTCGAGGGCCAGCCGCTCGTGATCGGCAACATGATGTATTACGAAACATCCTATCCGAACTACGTCTATGCGATCAATCTCGATCATACCAGCCGGATCGCCTGGAAGTTCGAGCCGCCCAAGGACAGCAACGCCCCGCCGGTCGCCTGCTGCGACGTGGTGAATCGTGGCCCCGCCTATTCCGATGGCATGCTCTACGTCGATGCGCTGGACGGCATGGTCTACGCGCTGGACGCCAAGACGGGCGACGTGAAATGGAAGTTCAAGGAGGCCGATCCGCTCAAGGGCCAGACCCTCACCAGCGCCCCGCTGGTGGTGAAGGATAACGTGATCGTCGGGGTCGCCGGCGGCGAATACGGCGTGCGCGGCTACATCACCGCCATCAACAAGAAGACCGGCAAGATGGTCTGGCGGGCCTACAGCGAGGGTCCGGACAAGGACATCAAGTTCGACCCCAACAAGACGATCAACGCGGCCACCGGCAAGCCGGTCGGCAAGAATTCCAGCCTGGATAGCTGGCAGGGCAACGAATGGAAGGTCGGCGGCGGCACCACCTGGGGCTGGTATTCCTACGATCCGAAGCTGAACCTGCTTTATTACGGCAGCGGCAATCCCGGCACCTGGAACCCGACGCAGCGCCCCGGCGCCAATCGCTGGTCGATGACCATCTTCGCCCGCAATCCCGAAACCGGCGAGGCGAAATGGGTCTATCAGATGACCCCGCATGACGGCTGGGACTATGACGGCGTCAACGAGATGGTGCTGGTCAACGTCAAGGATCACGGCAAGGAAGTGCCCGCCCTGGTGCATTTCGACCGCAACGGGTTCTCCTACGTGCTGAACCGCGAGGACGGCAAGATCCTTGCCATCCACAAATACGATCCCTCGGTGAACTGGGCGAAGGGCATCAATCCGAAAACCAACGAGCCGATCGTCAATCCCGCCAAGATGACCAGCGCCAACAAGAACGTGAAGGACATCTGCCCGGCCTCGCAGGGCGACAAGGACGAGCAGCCGGTTTCCTACGATCCGCAGACCAAGATGTTCTACGCGCCGCTGAACCACCTGTGCATGAGCTATCAGGCCTTCAACGTGAAGTACAAATCCGGCTTCCCGTTCGTCGGCGCGATCGTGAACATGATCCCCGGGCCGGGCGGCTATCGCGGCCGGTTCATCGCCTATGATCCGATGTCGGGCAAGACGCTCTGGCAGAAGCACGACATGTTCCAGGACTGGGGCGGGGCGCTGACCACGGCGGGCGGCGTCGGCTTCTACGGCACGCTGAAGGGCTATCTCCGCGTGGTCGATCTCAAGACCGGCAAGATCCTGTACCAGTTCAAGACCCCGTCGGGCATCATCGGCAACCCGATCACCTACATGCATGACGGCAGGCAATACGTGGCGATCCTCTCCGGCGTCGGCGGCTGGGCGGCGATCGGCATGACCAACAACCTGCATAAAAGCTCCGCCGGCCTCGGCGCCGTGGGGCTGAACGCAACCCTGACCGACTACACCAATCTTGGCGGCACGCTGATGGTCTTCGCTCTTCCTGCCCAGGTTGCCAGCTCAGGCAAGATGGCCAGCAACGGGAGCGATAACAGCAATAAGTGACCTTTAGCTGGCGGCTGTGCCGGCCTGGAGCCTCCCTACTCCAGGCCGGCCGCATTTTTCTCCGCTCACCGATGCGGGAAAATTCTGGAGTCCAAGAAATGACGAGTTGCAAATCATGGCTGCTTGCGCCGCTGACGGCGGCGGCCTTCCTGTGCGGCGGCGCCTCCGCCCACGCCGCGGCGAAACCCCTCCGCGTCTGCGCCGATCCGAACTACATGCCCTATTCGAACCGGGCCGGGCAGGGCTTCGAGAACAAGGTGGCGCAGGTCATCGCGCGGGCGATGGGGCGCAAGCTCGAATATCACTGGGCGAGCTATCGCGGCCAGGGCGGGTTTTCCAACTTCCTCGCCGAAAATCTCGACGCCCGTAAATGCGACGTGGTGATCAGCCTGCCTTACGGGGATAACGAGGAAGCCTATACCAATCCCTATTACCGCTCCTCCTACGTGTTCATCTACAAGCAGGACAAGCACTATCACATCCGGACGATGAATTCGGTCTCGCTGCGCAGCCTGAAGATCGGCTTCGAGAACGACACCACGCCGGAATCCGCGCTGAAGATTCTCGGCCTCACCGATAACGGGGTGCCCTTCAATGTCGGCGGCAATCCGCATGCCTCGCCGAAGTCGATGCTGCAGGCGGTGCAGGATGGCAAGGTCGGGGTGATGATCACCTGGGAGCCGGCGATCGGCTATTTCCTCAAGGATTATCCGGGGCTGAAGGTGGAGCGCGTGCCGACCGAGCAATACGGCCCCGGCCTGCCGGCGATCAACTACACCTATGCGATGGCGATGGGCGTGCGCAAGAACGACGATTCGCTGAAGGCAGCGCTGAATCAGGCGATCAAGTCGCACCAGGCCCAGATCGACAAGGTGCTGGCGGCGTATAATGTCCGGCTCTATCCGGATCTGCGGGACCGGACGAACCAGTCCTACTGATAACGATATTTGATGAAGGCAATGGGAATGAGACTTTCGAGATTACACACCATCGCGGGCGCCACCGTCATCGCCGCGGGCGCGGCCTCCATGATGGCGGCATCGGGCTTCGCGGCCGGCACCGCCCCGTCCGGCACAGGCGGAAAGGGCGAGCAGATCGCCCATGGCAGCGATTGCTTTTCCTGCCATGCGGTCGATCAGAAGGTGGTGGGGCCTTCCTTCAAGCAGGTGGCGG
>DASTAF010000447.1:0-6950 GCA_035713005.1 Acetobacteraceae bacterium | reverse complement strand
GCGCTGGAGATCGCCACCACCCTCGCCATGGAGCCGCGGCTGATGTTGCTCGACGAGCCGACCGCCGGCATGACCGAGGAGGATGTGGGGCGGATCGTGGCGCTGATCCGCCAGATCCGCGCCAAGCGGACGATCCTCATGGTCGAGCATAATCTCTCGGTGGTTTCCGGCCTCTCCGACAGGATCACCGTGCTTGCGCGCGGGCGGGTGCTCGCGGAAGGGGATTATGCCAGCGTTTCGGCCAATCCCGAGGTGGTGGAGGCTTATCTCGGCACCGACCATTCCGAGCTTCCGGATGCCGGAGCCGCGCATGCTTGAGGTGAGGGGGCTGAACGCCTGGTATGACGAGAGCCACGTGCTGCACGGGATGGATTTTGAGGTGCGGGAGGGTGAGTGCGTCACCCTGCTCGGGCGCAACGGGGCGGGCAAGTCCACCACGCTGAAATCCATCATGGGGCTGGTGCCGAAGCGTTCCGGCAGCATCCGCTTCCGCGAGCGGGAGATGATCGCCGCCCGGCCGGACAGGGTGGGGCGGGCGGGAATCGGCTTCTGCCCGGAGGATCGCGGCATATTCGCCGGGCTGACGGTGGAGGAGAATCTGATGCTGCCGCCCACCGTGGCGCCGGGCGGCATGAGCATCGCCGATATTCACGCCCTGTTTCCGAACCTGCAGGAACGGTCGAAGAGCCCCGGCACCAAGCTTTCGGGCGGCGAGCAGCAGATGCTGGCGATCGCCCGCATCCTGCGCACCGGCGCCAAGCTGCTGCTGCTGGACGAGCCGACCGAGGGTCTGGCGCCGGTGATCGTGCAGCAGATCGGCCGGATGATCGGCGAGATCAAGCGCCGTGGCTTCACGGTGCTGTTAGTGGAACAGAATTTCCATTTCGCGGCGAAACTCGCCGACCGGCATTACCTGGTCGAGCACGGCCAGGTGGTCGACATGATTCCGAACCATGAATTGTCCGCCCGTGCCGATGCGCTGCATCGCCGGCTGGGCATCTGACATCACCAGGAGGAACGACCATGGAAATAACAAGACGAAACCTGCTCGGCGCCGCCGCGGGTGGCGCGGCGGTGGCCGCCCTGCCGGTGCTTCCCGCGCGGGCGGCGGGCAAGCCCCTCACCATCGCGGTGATCAGCGACTTTTCCGGCCCCTATCGCGATGATGGCGGCCCCACCTCGGTCGCCTGCGTGCAGCAGGCGATCGCGGATTACGGCGCCAAGCAGAAGGGCTGGGACGTCACGGTGGTGCAGGGCGACCATCAGAACAAGCCGGATGTCGGCGCGGCCCTGGCGCGGCGCTTCTACGATAACGGCGCCGATCTCGTCATCGACGTGCCGAACACGGCGGTCGCCCTGGCGATCCAGGGCGTCGCCCATGACAAGAACCGGGTCTACATCAATTCCGGCGCCGCCGGCTCGTCGCTCACCGGGAAATTCTGCAACGCGCAGAGCATCCACTGGACCTACGACACCTATATGCTCGCCCAGTCCACCGGCGGGGCGATGGTGAAGGCGGGCGGCGATTCCTGGTTCTTCATCACCGCCAACTACGCCTTCGGCCATCTGCTGCACGACCAGACGGCGCAGGTCGTCACCAGCCATGGCGGCAAGGTGCTGGGCAACGTGAACTATCCGTTCCCGCAGACCACCGATTTCTCCTCCTATCTGATCCAGGCGGAATCCTCCGGCGCCAAGGTGCTCGGCCTCGCCAATGCCGGGCAGGACAGCGTCAATTCCATCAAGCAGGCGCACCAGTTCGGCCTTACCCAGAAGATGAAGATCGCCGGGCTGCTGGTGTTCATCAACGACGTGCACGGCATGGGGCTGGAGGTGGCGCAGGACCTGATCCTGACCGAGAGCTTCTACTGGAACCTGAACGACCGCACCCGCGCCTTCACCAAGCGCGTCCTGCCCCGGACGCCGAACAACTATCCCTGCATGGATCAGGCGGGCTGCTATTCCGGCACGCTTGCCTTCCTGAAGGCGGTGGATGCCATGGGCGGGCCGAAGGCGGCGGGCAATGGCGCCGCCGTGGTGGCGCAGATGAAGAAGATGCCCACCGATGACGATGCCTTCGGCAAGGCCTCCATCCGCGAGGACGGGCGGTTCATGTGCAATGCCTATCTGTTCCGGGTGAAGAAGCCGGGAGAGAGCAAGATTCCCTGGGACTACTACACGCTGCTCGCGACCACCCCGCCCGACAAGGCCTTCATGCCGATGAAGGACGAGGACTGCCCGCTGGTCAAAGCCTGAGAAGCCCGGCGTGAGAATGGGCGCCCCGCCATGATGATGATCCTGGGTAAGCCGGCGCCGTTGCTGTTCGGGCAGTTGCTGCTCGGCATCATCAACGGCTCCTTCTATGCGATGCTCTCCCTCGGGCTCGCGATCATTTTCGGCCTGCTGAACGTGATCAACTTCGCCCATGGCGCGCTGTTCATGGTGGGCGCCTTCGTCACCTGGGGCTTGCTCAACTATCTCGGCATCGGCTTCTGGCCGGCGCTGGTGGTGGCGCCCATCATCGTCGGCCTTCTGGGCCTGATCCTGGAGCGCGGCCTGATCCGCTTCACCTACAAGCTGGACATCCTCTACGGCCTGCTGCTGACCTTCGGGGTGGCGATGGTGCTGCAGGGGGTGTTCACCAACTACTACGGCAGTTCCGGCGTGAGCTATGGCGGCCCGGCCGTGCTTTCGGGCATCGTCAATCTCGGCTTCATGTTCCTGCCGATCTATCGCGGCTTCGTCATCGGCGCGGCGATCGTGATCTGCTTCGCCGTGTGGTTCGTCATCGAGAAGACCAGCCTGGGCGCCCTGCTGCGCGCGGCGACGGAGAATCCGTCGCTGGTGCAGGCTTTCGGGGTCAACGTGCCGCGGTTGGTGACGCTGACCTTCGCCGGCGGCGTCGCTTTGGCGGGGCTGGCGGGCGTGCTGGCGGCGCCTCTCTATTCGGTCAACCCCAACATGGGCAGCGACCTGATCAACACCGTGTTCGCGGTGGTGGTCATCGGCGGGATGGGCTCCATCGGCGGCGCCATCCTGACCGGCTTTGCCCTGGGCATCATCCAGGGGCTGACCGAGGCCTTCTATCCCCCGGCATCCTCGGTGGTGGTGTTCGTGGTGATGGCCGTCGTGCTGCTGGCCCGGCCCGCCGGGCTGTTCGGCAGGGCCGCCTGATGGAGACTTCCACCATTCTCGGCTTCACCCGCACCCAGGCGCTGGGCTTCCTGGTCATGCTGGCCCTGCTGATCGCCGCACCCTTCTTCGTCTATCCGATTTTCGTCATGCAGGTGATGTGCTTCGCCCTGTTCGCCATGGGGGCCAACCTGATCATGGGCTATACCGGGCTGCTCTCGCTCGGGCAGGCGGCGTTCTTCGGCATGGGCGCCTATGTGGCGGGCTACACGGTGCAGAGCCTGCATTTCACCCCCGGCGTCGCGGTCATTCTCGGCGGGCTGACCGGGGTGGTGCTCGGCCTGGTCTTCGGCTGGCTCGCCATCCGGCGGCAGACCATCTATTTCGCCATGATCACCCTGGCCCTGGCGCAGATCGTCGTGTTCTTCGCGGTGCAGGAGACCGGCTTCACCGGCGGGGAGAACGGCATCCAGAACATCCCGCGCGGGATGCTGTTCGGCTTTCTGCTCCTGACCCACGACCTGCAGATCTACTGGTTCGTGCTGGCGGTGTTCCTCATCGGCTTCCTGTTCGTCCATCGCGTCATCCATTCGCCCTTCGGCCAGGTGGTGAAGGCGATCCGCGAGAATGAGAGCCGCGCCATCTCGCTCGGCTACAAGTCCGAGCAGTACAAGTGGATCATCTTCGTGCTCGCCGCGCTGATCTCCGGGGTGGCGGGGGCGATGAACTCGCTGGTCATGGGCATCGCGACGCTGACCAATGTCGGCAACGAAACATCCGGACTCGTGGTGCTGATGGTGCTGGTGGGCGGGATCGGCACCGTGTTCGGGCCGCTGATCGGGGCGCTCATCATCGTGGCGATGCAGTATTACCTCGCCTCGTTCAGCGACTGGGTGACGGTGATCCAGGGCGTGATCTTCATCGCCTGCGTGCTGCTGTTCCGCCGGGGGGTGGTGGGCGAGGTGGCGGCCATGTTGAGGACGGCCCTCTAGCCGCGCGAATCGCGGGCCGGTTCGGTGCTGAAACTACCGGCTTTCCGGCGGCCCGCGCCGCGCCTTCCGGCGCTTCTATTTTAGCCTGCATCGGGTTGATCCGAAGGTTGCAGGTCCCATCTCAAACCTCATGCATATCCGCAATCTGAATCGAACCGATTTGAACGGCAGGCCGGAACCGGCGGGATGGGTATTTGCGTGAACGACATGGCAGATCAGCCCAATGACCCACGAGCGGGGAGGCTCAGGGACAGTTCGAGGAGCATGACGGCATCGTCCAAAGCCGGGGCGACCTATTATCTGAATCCGCTGCTCGCCGGGCCTCCCGATGGCTGGGAGGCCCATTTCCGCCGCGCCGCCCGGATGGGGTTCGAGGCGGTGCTGCTGGCCCCGCCCTTCGTGCCGGACGAGGCGGGGAATCTCTTCCGCATCCGCGATCATGCCAGGCTGCACCCCTCGCTCGGCGGCGGGGACGCTTTCGAGGCGCTCGCCATGGCGGCGCGCACCGCCCGCGACGCGGGGCTGCGCCTGCTGCTGGATCTGGCGCTCAGCCGCTCGGCGGCGGATTCGGCGCTCGCGGCCGAGCATCCGGACTGGTTCGTGGCCGCCGGGGATGGCGCCACCATGCGCTTCCTGGGGCCGGATGATGTCACCGTTTCCTGGTGGACCGGCATGATCGGCCGGTTTCAGGATGCCGGCATCGCCGGGTTCCGCTGCGACGGCGCCCACGAGGTGCCGCCCGCGGTGTGGCGGCATGTGATCGGCATGGCGAGGGCGCGCGACCCGGAGGCGATGTTCATCTGCTGGGCGCTCGGCGCGCAACCCGCCGACCTGGCTGGCCTTGCGGGATGCGGCTTCGATTATGCCGCCTCGTCCTCCTGCTACTGGGATTTCCGCGCCGGCTGGCTGAATGAGGATGCCGACCGGATCACCGCGATCGCCCCGAGCATCGCCACGCCAGAGCCACTTTTCGGCGCCCGCGCCGCGACGGATGCCGATCTGGCCCGCCGGGCGATGGCGAGCCGGCGCGCCCTGGCGCTCGCCGCGCATTATGGAAGCGCGCTGCTGGTGCCCATGGGCTTCGAGTTCGGCGCCAGCGAGCCGATGGACCCGCATTATGGCGATCCGCGGGAATTCGCCGATCTCGCCGCCTCGCCGCCCCTCGATCTCGGCCGGGACATCGCCGCCGCCATCACCCGGCGTTCCCGCCAAGCGAAATTCTATCAGGGCGAGGCGGCGCGGGTGGTTTCTCCGCCCTGGGCGGATATCGCCGTGCTCCTGCGCGGGACGGCGCAGAGGCCGGGAGCCGTGCTGCTCGCCAATGCATCGCTCGACCGTCCGGCTTCGCGCGACAGGAGCACGATCATCACCGAGATCGGCGGCAGCGGCGGCCAGCTTCAGCGCTTCGACCAGAAGCAGCCGGTGGCCGAGGTGGAGATGGTGGGGCTGGCTCCGGGCGAGGCGCTTCTATGCCGGCTGGCGCCGCTGCCGCCGGTGAAGATGGCGGCGCCGCCGAGGCAGGCCGAGGCCGCGACTGCCTGGCCGCGCATCGCCATTGAGAATGTCACTCCGTCGGTCGACGGCGGACGGTTTCCGGTCAAACGGATCGTCGGGGAGCGGGTGGTGGTCGAGGCCGATCTGCTCTGCGACGGCCACGACAATCTTAGCGCCGACCTGCTCTGGCGCGCCGCCGACGAGCAAGGCTGGCAGCGCGCGCCGATGCGGCTGCTGAACAATGACCGCTGGACGGCTTCTCTGCCGCTGGAGCGGCTTGGGCGGGCCGAAGTCTCGATCGAGGCGTGGAAGGATGTCTTCGCCAGCCTCGCCGACGAGATCACCAAGAAGCACGCGGCGAGAGTGGCGACCTTGCTGGAAACCGAGGAAGGCATTGCCATGCTGCGCCAGGCCGCGGCGCGGACGGAAGGCGACGCTTCCGCCGCCTTCGCCAAGCTGCTGGCGGCGATCGATGTTGGCGATGCCAACATGAAGCGCGAACTGCTGATCCAGGAGGAGACGGTGGCGCTGATGCGCGCGACCGCCGAGCGGCAATTCGCGGTGATCCTCTCGCCCTCGATCCCGGTGGATGCCGAGCGGCAGGCCGCCGGCTTCGCGAGCTGGTATGAGATTTTCCCGCGCAGCGCCAGCAATGACGAGCATCGCCACGGCACCTTCGACGATGTCATCGCGAGGCTGCCCGCCATTCGCGCCATGGGCTTCGACGTGCTTTATTTCCCGCCCATCCACCCGATCGGACGCAAGAACCGCAAGGGGCGCAACAACGTGCTTCACGCGGAGCCCGATGATCCCGGCAGCCCCTATGCGATCGGTTCCGATGAAGGCGGGCATGACGCCATCAATCCGGCGCTGGGCACGCTTGAGGATTTTCTGCGCCTGCGCGACGCGGCATCGGAAAACGGGCTGGAGATCGCTCTGGATTTCGCGATTCAATGCGCGCCCGATCATCCGTGGCTGACACAGCATCCCGAATGGTTCGACTGGCGCCCGGATGGTTCGATCAAATACGCCGAGAACCCGCCGAAGAAATACGAGGACATCGTCAATGTCGATTTCTACGCGCCCGGCGCCAAGCCGGCGCTGTGGCGGGCATTGCGCGACGTGGTGCTGTTCTGGGTGCGGCAGGGCGTGCGCATCTTCCGTGTCGATAATCCGCATACGAAACCATTCCCGTTCTGGGAATGGATGATCGGCGACATCAGGGGGAGGTATCCCGATGTCATGTTTCTCGCGGAGGCCTTCACCCGGCCGAAGCTGATGTACCGGCTGGCGAAGATCGGCTTCTCGCAATCCTATACCTATTTCACCTGG
>DASTAF010000446.1:0-8536 GCA_035713005.1 Acetobacteraceae bacterium | reverse complement strand
GTCTGAATCTCCTCCAGCGCGAAGCCGTAGAAGCGCAGCAGCCAGTCTGACTGGTAGAGCCGGTGTTCGCGCAGCAGCGGCGCCGGGCGCGCGGGCAGCAGCGGCGAGGCATGCTGGATCGGCGAATAGGCGGAGTAATAGACGCGCCTCAGCCCATAGGCGCCATAGAGGCTGCCGGCCAGGTTCAGGATGGTGCGGTCGCTGCTCGGCTCGGCGCCGATGATGAGCTGCGTGCTCTGGCCGCCAGGGGCAAAGCTCTCCCGCTGGCGCGTGGCGCGGGCTTCGTCGTGCTTCGTTTTGATCCGCCCCATGGTGCGGCGGATGCCCGCCATGTCCTTCTCCGGGGCCAGGGTTTTGAGGCTGGCCTCCTGCGGCAGCTCGATATTGATGCTCAGGCGATCGGCATAGAGCCCGGCGCGCTCTAGCAAGGCCGGGTCGGCATCCGGGATGGTTTTCAGATGGATGTATCCTTTGAATTCATGCTTTTCTCGCAGCGTCTTCGCGATCAGGATGAGCTGCTCCATCGTATAGTTGGGCGAGCGGATAATGCCGGAGGAGAGGAACAGCCCCTCGATGCAGTTGCGCTGGTAAAAGCCGAGGGTGAGCCGCACCACCTCGTCTACCGTGAAGCGCGCCCGCCGCACGTTCGAGGACTTGCGGTTGATGCAGTACAGGCACTCGTACATGCAGAAATTGGTGAGCAGGATTTTCAGTAGCGAGATGCAGCGCCCGTCCGGCGCATAGGCGTGGCAGATGCCCATGCCCTCGGTGGAGCCAATGCCGCCCTTGGCGGAATCCCGCCTGGTGGTGCCGGATGAGGCGCAGGAAGCGTCATATTTCGCCGCATCCGCCAGAATTGCCAGCTTCTCGACCAGTTTCATGGGGCGCTCCAAAGTTCTCTTTTTGTTCTAGAGGCTCCGAGCGGGCTTGAAAAGCCGGTTTATCCCTTGGCAGTGCGCTTCATCGCGGTTTTTTTCCGCGCCGCCGGTTTCGCCCTCGCCTTCGCGGCGGGCTTGGCGCGCGGAGCCGGTTCGGCCGCCTTTGTCTTGCCTTTCCGCCCGCGCGGGGCGATCACCTTGCCCTTCTCCGCCAGCAGGGTTACTGCTTCGTCCAGCGTCACCTGCTCCAGCTCGGAACCGCGCGGCAGGTTTGCGACCGATTTTCCATGCTGCACATAAGGGCCGAAGCGCCCCTTGCGTGCCACCACCGGCTCGCCATCCTTCGGATGCGGGCCGAGCGAGCGGATGCCCTCCTGCTTCTTCGCCAGCACCATCACGGCGCGGTTCAGCCCGACCGAAAGCACATCGTCATCACGGTCGAGCGAGGCGAAGATGGGACCCATCTTGATATAGGGGCCGAACCGGCCCAGCCCGGCATAGATCTCCTCGCCAGTTTCCGGATGGGCGCCGATCAGGCGCGGCAGCGAGAGCAGGCCCAGCGCCTGATCCAGGGTGAGGTTCTCGCCATCCATCCCCTTCGGCAAGGCCGCCCGCCTGGGCTTCGCCTTTTTATCCTCCGGATCGGGCTCACCCTGCTGCACATAGAGCCCGTATGGGCCGCGCCGGAGGGTGACGGGTTCGCCGGTGGCAGGATGCTCGCCCAGTTCGCGCATCCCTTCCTTCAGCGTGTCTCCCGCATCCTCCTCGCTGTTGATGGCGAGCTTACGGGTATACTGGCACTGCGGATAGTTGGAGCAGCCGATGAAGCTGCCGTATTTCCCCAGCTTCAGCCCCAGCCTGCCCTCATGACAGGCCGGGCAGAGGCGCGGATCGGTGCCATCCTCGCGCGGGGGAAAGAAATGCGGGCCGAGATCCTCGTCCAGCGCGTCGATCACGTCGGAAATCTTGAGGTCCTTGGTCTCGGCGACGGCGGCGGAAAAATCCTGCCAGAAATCCCGCATCACCTGCCGCCAGTCCGCCCTGCCGTCGGATATGTCATCGAGTTTCTCCTCAAGCGCCGCAGTGAACCCGGTATCGACATAGCGGCTGAAAAAGGAGGTGAGGAAGGCGGAAACCAACCGTCCGCGATCCTCCGGCACGAAACGCTTGTTCTCCATCCGCACGTAATTGCGGTCGCGCAGCACGGAGAGAATTGAGGCATAGGTGGAAGGCCGGCCAATCCCCAGTTCTTCCAGCTTTTTCACCAGCGAGGCTTCGGAATAGCGCGGCGGCGGCTGGGTGAAGTGCTGGGTGGCGTCCACCTTGCCGGTTTTCAGCGGATCGCCCTTCGCCATCGGCGGCAGCAGCCGGGCTTCGTCATCCTCCGCCGCGTCGTCCAGATCCTCGCGGTAGAGCTTCAGGAAGCCGTCGAAAACCAGCACCGAGCCGGTGGCGCGCAGGGTGGCGCCGCGCCCATCCGCGACATCCACGGCGGTCTGGTCCAGCTCGGCGCTCTGCATCTGCGAGGCGAGAGCGCGCTTGAAGACAAGCTCGTAAAGCCTCGACTGTTCCTGATTCAGATAACGCGCGACGCGATCCGGCAGGCGGGTGAAATCGGTGGGGCGAATGGCTTCGTGGGCTTCCTGCGCATTCTTGGCCCGGGTGCTGTACTCGCGCGGCGCCGCCGGCAGGTAATTGCCGCCGAACTGGGATTTCACCGCCTCCCGCGCGGCGCTGATCGCCTCGCGCGCCATCTGCACCCCGTCGGTCCGCATATAGGTGATCAGCCCGACCGTCTCGCCGCCGATCTCCACCCCCTCGTAGAGCTGCTGGGCGACGCGCATGGTCTGCTGCGCCGAGAGGCCGAGTTTGCGCGCCGCCTCCTGCTGCAGGGTGGAGGTGGTGAAGGGCGGGGGCGGGTTGCGGCGGGTGCGCTTCTTCTCCACCGAGGCCACGGCGAAGGCGCCCTGTTCCACCGCCTTGCGCGCTCGCTCCGCCGCGGCCTGATCCGGCAGGTCGAACTGGTCGAGCTTGCGGCCATCGAGATGGGTCAGTCTGGCGTGAAAGGGCGCGCCGGCGGGGGTGGCGAAAACAGCCTCCACCGACCAGTATTCGCGCGCGCGGAAGATCTCGATCTCCAACTCGCGGTCGGAGATCAGGCGCAGGGCCACGGACTGCACCCGTCCCGCGCTGCGGCTGCCCGGCAGCTTGCGCCAGAGCACCGGCGAGAGGGTGAAGCCCACCAGATAATCCAGGGCCCGGCGGGCGAGATAGGCCTCGATCAGCTTCTCGTCCAGCGCCCGCGGGTGCTTCAGCGCCGTCTGCACCGCGTTGCGGGTGATCTCGTTGAAGGTGATGCGCTCGACATGCTTGCCCCGCAGAGCATGTTTCGCTTCCAGCATGGCGCGCACATGCCAGGAGATCGCTTCGCCCTCGCGGTCCGGGTCGGTGGCGAGATAGAGCGTGTCCGCCCCCTTCAGCGCCTTGGCGATGGCCGCCACCTGCCTCTCGCCCCGGTCATCCGCCTCCCAGGACATGGCGAAATCCTCTTCGGGGCGCACGCTGCCATCCTTGGACGGCAGGTCCCGCACATGGCCAAACGAGGCGAGGACGGTGAAGCCCTCACCCAGGTATTTGTTGATGGTCTTGGCCTTGGCAGGCGATTCAACGACGACGATAGCGTTCATTCAGGATTTTGTTCCGATCAGGTTCCGGGAAGCAGGGCAACCCGGTTGCCTGGCAGGGTTTCGATTCTGCCGGCAAGCTCCAGCTCCATCAATACCGCGGCAAGCGCCGAGGGCGAGACCTGACAGTGCCGGGCGATCTCGTCAACCGGCAGGGGCGCGGGACCGAGCAGCTTCGCCAGGTCGCGCCGGGCCGATTGCAGTTCCGAGGCGCCGGGATCGATCTCGGAGCGCGGCTCGGCAAGGCCCGGCACCGGCTCTTGCCTGCGGAGGAACAGCGGGTCGCGCGCCAGCCCCTCGCGGCCCGGATGATCCGGCAGATTGGCAAGCACATCGGCCGCGGATTCGACGAGATGCGCGCCCTGACGGATCAGATCGTTGGTGCCCCGGCAACGCGCATCGAGCGGCGAACCTGGCACGGCGAAAAGCTCCCGCCCGTAATCCATGGTCAGCCTCGCCGTCAGCAGGCTGCCGGAGCGTATTGCCGCCTCGATCACCACCACACCCAGGGCGAGTCCGGCGATGATCCGGTTGCGCTTGGGAAAATGCCGGGCCAGCGGCGCGCTGCCGGGTGGGGCTTCCGCCACCACCGCGCCAGCCTTGCCGATTTCCGCCTGCAGCCCCGCATGCTCGGGCGGATAGACTACATCCAGCCCGCCAGGGATGGCGGCAATGGTGCGCCCGGCGCGCAGGGCGCCGCGATGGGCCGCGCCATCGATGCCGCGCGCCAGGCCGGAGACGATGACATGGCCGGAACGCCCCAGTTCCTCCGCCAGATCCTCGGCGATTCGTCTGCCATTGGCCGAGGCGTTGCGCGCGCCGACGATGGCGACACAAGGTTTCGCAAGAAGGGCCGCATCGCCCAGCACCGCCAGCACGGGCGGCGCGTCCGGCAGCAGGGCGAGCAGCGGCGGGTAGGATTTGTCGTTCAGGAACAGGAGCTTCGCGCCCAGTTTTTCGTGCCGGTCGAGCTCCTTGCGGATGACGGCGGCAGGCGGCACCGAGAGCGGCGCCGTCCGCCCGCCAGCGCGCGCCAGGGCGGGCAGCGCCTCCAGCGCCTCGGCCGCCGTGGGGAATCGCGCCATCAGGCGCCGATAGGTCTGCGGTCCGACACCTTCGGTGCGGATCAGGCGCAGACGGTCGAGATCATTCGCATTCGTCATCGGCGGAAGCTGATGTGCGGCTCCGCCCCGGCGCGCAACCGCATGATATTGGCCCGGTGCTTGAAGAACACCAGCAGGGCGATCAGCAGGGCAAGGATGGCCACCCGCCAATGGCCGAAGATCAGCGCGATGATGGGGCTGAGAGCGAAGGCGCTAAGCGCGGCGAGCGAGGACATCCGCTTCACCAGGGCCATGGCGAGCCAGATCAGGCAGGTTATCAGCCCGACCCAGAAGGCTTCCGCCAGCAGCACGCCCAGGCCCACCGCCACGCCCTTGCCGCCGCGAAAACCGAGCCAGACCGGGTAGAGATGGCCGATTACCGCGAAAAGCCCGGCGGCGATGGCGCTGGTTGGGCCTTCATTATGGGTGATCAGCACCGCCAGCACGCCCTTCAGCGCGTCGAGCAGCAGCGTTGCCGCCGCCAGCCCCTTGCGTCCGGTGCGCAGCACGTTGGTGGCGCCGATATTGCCCGAGCCGATAGCGCGGATATCGCCAATCCCGGCATATCTGGTCAGGATCAGCCCGAAGGGAATTGACCCTAGAAGATAGCCGGCGATGGCGAAGAGGACGATCCTCATCCGAACACCCTGATCCCGCGCCTCCAGGTGCCCAGCACCCTGCCCTCCAGCGCCCGGCCATCGAAAGGAGTGTTCTGCGCCTTGCCCGGCAGCCTGCCCGCCTCCACCCGCCAGGAACGGTCGGGGTCGAACAGGCAGAGATCGGCGGCGGCTCCCCGGGCGATCCGCCCGGCCTCAGCGCCCAGCAGGCGGGCGGGGGAAATGGTGAGCAATTCGAGAGCGCGGTTCAGAGAGACTACGCCGGAATGGACCTGCACCAGCGTTACCGCCAGCAATGTCGCGAGGCCAGCCCCGCCGGGGGCCGCATCGGCGAAGGGCAGCCGCTTGTCATCCGCCTCGCGCGGCTGGTGGTCGGAAGCGATGGCGTCGATGGTGCCATCGGCCAGCGCCGCCGCCACCGCCTGCCGGTCCGCCTCGGCCCGCAAGGGTGGAGAGAGCTTGGCATAGGTGCGAAAATCGCCGATCGCCGTCTCGTTCAGGTCGAAATAGGGCGGCGCGGTATCGCAGGTGACGGCGATTCCCCGCTCCTTGGCGCGGCGGATCAGATCGAGCGCCTCCGCGGTGGAGACATGGGCGAAATGGACCGCACCCCTGGTGAGCTCGGCGAGGCGGATGTCCCGCGCGACCATGATCGCCTCGGCGGCGGCAGGAATTCCCGGCAGCCCCATCAATGTGGCCCGCGCGCCCTCGGTGGCCGCACCCCCTTCGGCGAGGCCGGGCTCCTCGGGATGCTGCACGATGCGCGCGCCGAAGCCCCGCGCATAGGAAAGCGCCCGCCGCATCAGCCGGGCCGAGGCTATGGGCTTGGTTCCATCGGTGAAGGCGACGGCGCCGGCCTCGCGCAAAAGCCCATATTCGGCAAGCTCCGCTCCGGAACAGCCGCGCGTTGCGGCGCCATAGGGGAGGATGCCGATCCGTCCCGTCTCCTCTCCCCGCGCCGCCATGGCCCGCACCAGGGCAGGATCGTCGAGCACGGGGCGGCTGTCCGGCAACACCGCAATGGTGGTGATGCCGCCGGCCGAGGCCGCCTCCGCCGCCGAGGCAATCGTCTCGCGGTATTCGAAGCCAGGCTCGCCGAGCGAGGCACGGGAATCGACCAGACCGGGGCATAGCACCGCCCCCGCCGCCTCCACGATGACCGCGCCGTCGGGCCGGCCGAGACCGGCGCCGAAATCGGCGATCAGCCCGCCGCGGATCAGCAGATCGCCAGGGCCGTCGAAGCCGGAGGCGGGATCGATGATGCGGGCACCGCGGATGAGGGTGTCAGCCATTCGCCAGAAAACCTGATGAGGTCGCCTGCCTGGCGAGCATGTCCAGCACCGCCATCCGGACCGCGACCCCCATTTCCACCTGCTCGCGAATGACCGAGCGGGCAGGATCGTCGGCGACGGCGCTGTCGATCTCCACGCCGCGGTTCATCGGACCTGGATGCATCACCAGCGCGTCGGGCTTGGCACAGGCAAGCTTGGCCGCATCAAGGCCATAGAAGGCGAAGAATTCACGCGCGCTCGGCACCATGCCTCCCGCCATCCTTTCCTTCTGCAGCCGCAGAGCCATGACGATATCCGCATCCTTCAAGCCCGCGGCCATGTCATGATGCACCGAGACGCCGAAGCTCTCGATCTCGGGCGGGATCAGGGTTGGCGGGCCGACGAGGCGCACCTGGCTGCCCATCATGAGCAGCAGCAGAATGTTCGAGCGGGCGACGCGCGAATGCGCGATATCGCCGCAGATGGCGATGGTCAGCCCCTCCAGCCGGCCCTTGTGGCGGCGGATGGTCAACGCATCGAGCAGCGCCTGGGTCGGGTGCTCGTGCATTCCATCTCCGGCGTTGATCACCGCCGCATCCACCTTCTGGGCGAGCAGGGCGGGCGCACCGGAGCGATTATGGCGCACCACCAGCAGGTCGCACTGCATGGCGTTCAGGGTGGAGGCGGTGTCGAGCAAGGTTTCCCCCTTGCTGACGGAGGAGGTGGTGACCGACATGTTGATCACATCCGCCCCCAGGCGCTTGCCTGCCAGCTCGAAGCTGGTGCGGGTGCGGGTGGAATCCTCGAAGAACAGGTTTATCAGCGTGCGCCCGCGCAGCACGTCCCGCCTCGTCTTGCCGGAGCGGTTGAGCAAAACATAACTCTCGGCGAGGTCGAGCAGTCCGTCGATGACGGGCGGGTTCAGCCCCTCGATTCCCAGGAAATGGCGCATCGGCAATGGCATCGCGCGGACCATAGCCAAGCCGGCGGTGGCGGGAAAGAGCCGCCTGCCAGCCGGGCGCTTCTCAAGCTCCCTTACCATGTCGCAAATATTTACAGTTTAGTAACCGGATGACCATCTCCCGGCTCGGAAAGTAAATCTTTCCAGAATGTTAGCATGATTGGCACAAGTTTTGCGTGTGTTTATCAGGCATAACACTTGGAGATTGATATGAGAAAAATTCTCATTCCCGCCATTCTCTGCTGCGGCCTTCTGGGCGCCGGGGCCGCGCGCGCCGCCACCTTCGACTTCACTTATTCCGGGGGCAGCGTGCTCAATTTCGGCACACAGGACACCGCAAGCGGAACGCTGACCATTGGTTCGCTCGACCCCGCCAACAGCCAGAACAGCCCGGCGGGCTACGACATCACCGGAATCACCGGCACCTATGACGGCAGCGCCATCACCGGGCTGCTGGCGCTGAACCAGTGCTGCGGCACGCCCGGCAATGACAACATCCTCTATTCCGGCGGCGCGCAGTTCCTCGACGGCAACGGGCTGGGCTTCACCGATGCCGCCGGCAATGAGGTGAACATCTTCACGACCGGCTATGCCAATGATCCATATCAGGTCACCATCGGCCCACCCTCGACCGGCACCACCGCGAGCTATGGCTCCTTCACCATCTCCCCTGCCCCGCAATCAGTGCCGGAGCCTTCCTCGCTCATCCTGCTCGGCACCGGGCTGCTCGGCCTTCTCTTCATCATCCGCGGCCGCCTGGCGCGGAAGATGATCCGCGCCTCGAAATAGGCGAGCCGCTATCTTCCCTTCCAGCCGAGGAAACCGGCGATCTCGCCAATCGCCTCGGCTGCCTGGGGAATCATGCGGCCCATGGTGATGAAGCCGTGAATCTGGCCGGGAAAGCGCCTCACCGCGGTGACACCTCCGGCCTCGATCAGCTTTCGGGCGTAATCCTCACCCTCGTCGCGCAGCGGGTCGAAGCCGGCGGTGATGACGAGGGCGGGCGGCAGGCGCGAAAGATC
>DASTAF010000445.1:0-3204 GCA_035713005.1 Acetobacteraceae bacterium | reverse complement strand
CCAGCATAAGAACCTTTGCCTTCTATCTGCCGCAGTTTCATCCCATTCCCGAGAATGATGCCTGGTGGGGCAAGGGATTCACCGAATGGACGAACACGGCGAAGGCAAAGCCGATGTTCCGGGGCCATTATCAGCCTCACGTGCCCGCCGATCTGGGCTTTTATGATCTGAGAGTGCCCGAGACGAGGATGGCCCAGGCGGAGCTTGCGCGGGCCCATGGCATCGAGGGATTCTGCTATTACCATTATTGGTTCGGCGGCCAGCGCATCCTTGAACGGCCTTTCCAGGAGGTTCTGGATTCCCGCCAGCCGGATTTCCCCTTCTGCCTCTGCTGGGCCAATCAGAGCTGGAGCGGCATCTGGCACGGAGCGCCAAACCGCATCCTGATCGAGCAGACCTACCCAGGCCCTGCGGATCACCAGGCGCATTTCGACGCGCTGCTGCCCGCGTTTCTCGATCCGCGCCACGCGCGGGCGGAGGGAAAGCCCATCTTCCTGATCTATCTGCCGGAGGATATTCCCGATTCCCGGCGGACGCTGGATTTCTGGCGGAACATGGCTGCCAAGGCCGGGCTGCCGGGGCTGCATCTTGTCGCCGTCTCGGGCGATGCAAACTGGAATGCGGCGGAGGCCGGATACGACGCCAAGATGTACCGCCCGCTGCTGCCAAAGCGCGAATGGGTCTCACCCCGCAACCCGCTGAAATGGGCGCGCAACAAGATCGAGACCAGGCGTGGTCTGCCGATGATCCACCGCTACGAGGAATGGATCGAGACCCAGATGCCGCCGGAGGAATGGCAGGGCGAATTCTACCCCTGCGTCACCCATGCCTGGGACAATACGCCAAGATCGGGCAGCAACGGCATCGTGCTGCGCGATTCGACGCCCGAACTGTTCCGCCGCTTCCTGCGCGCCAGCTTCGGCCGGATTCGCCGCGGCCCGATGAGGAACAAAATCGTCTTCCTGAAATCCTGGAACGAGTGGGCGGAGGGAAACCACCTCGAACCCGACCTGAAATCCGGCCACGCCTATCTGCGCGTCATCCGGGAAGAGCTCGACCTTCAGCGCGCGGAGGCAGGATAGCAGCCGCTATTCCGCCCGCCTCCAGCTCGCCCCGAGCAGGAAACGCAAGGCCCCGCCCAGCACGGCGATCTTCTCGGGAATCCAGGGCAGTTGCGGCGCGCCGGCATGGCGGTCCCGCAGCAGGCGCCGCACGCCCCAGTAATAGGCCTTCAGCAGGTCGATCCTGCCCTGCAGCAGATATTTCATCATCATCGCGCCGGCGCCGGTTCCATAATTCCGGGTGACGCGCCGCCATTCACTCATGCCGGTCCGGCCATGATCGTGCTGGATCGCCAAGGAAGGCTCGTAAACGATGGCAATGCCGCTGATGAAGGCCCGGTAGATGAATTCCGCATCCTCCGCCGCCTGAAGCGGCCGCCCCGGCCCCAGCCGCACATCGAACCCGCCGATCCTTTCAACCACTTCGCGCCCGAAGGCGAGGTTGGCGCCGTGGATGAAGCCCATCACGTCGTAGGGAGAGGCCAGCCTGTCCTCCGTCTCGCGGGTCTTGATCGACAGGGGCAGGTGATCCTTGTTGTACGGCTCGATCCGGCCGCCGATGATCTGCAGGGGATTCTCCGAGAACAGCCGCACCGCGACCTTCACCCAGTCCGGGGAGACGATGCAGTCGTCATCCGTGGTCAGGATGACATCGCCGGCAGCCAGTTCGAGGGCGCGGTTTTTCGCGAGAGAGACGCCGGGCTTTTCCTCGAACAGGCAGAGCACCGGAAATGGAGCCGCCTCGGCGAAGCGCGCGATCATCTCGCCTGTTCCGTCCGAGGAATTGTTGTCGACGATGATGAGCTCGAAAGAAGCCACCCCGGCCAGGTCGAGCGCCGAAAAAGACTCCAATGTCCGCATCAGCGACGCGCGGCGATTTCTGGTGCAGATGATCGCCGACACCGCCGGGTTTTCGGCGATTTCGCCGCAACCCGATGAGGCCAGCGGCGGCATGGCCGCCAGACGTTCGGAATCCATTTCAACCCCCACGCGCTTTTATTGACACGTGGAAGTGGTATTAACCGATTACTCAAGGATGAGGAAAGGGGGGAACTACTTCCTGAAGCGCGATTTGAATGATCCCAACCCCAGCATCAGGCTGGCGGCGAGCCGGTTGAGCGGTTTCGGCAGGCTGGCGATCCGGTGCTTGACGAGGATGCTCCTGTCCAAAGCCTCACCTGGCAGCAGACTGTAGATCGCCCGCACGGCATCCATGTCCTTCCGGGTGAAGGCGGTGGCGAGAGCCTGCCGCCGACGCTCCGCAACGCTGGCCTGGATCGCCGCCGCGTAAACCTCCATTCCTGGCCGCGTCCGCAGCACATGTTCCAGCACCAGGGCGTCGCCAAGGTTCATCGCCTGCACATCGCCTGAAAAATTACTCACATGTTTGCGGATTCCCACCAGCGGCTTTTGCACGATCCCGACTGGCGGAGCATCGGCTATCCGCAGCACAGTCGCCAGATCGCACCCGATGATGCGGCTCACCCCTTCATCCCACCCTCCCAGTTCGAGAAATTTCGCCCGATTAGCCACCATGGCGCTGGGGAAAAAGGGCTGGAACTTCAGGATCCGCTCGACGACCGGCTGATCGAACACGGCAAAATGCGGCCCAACCGGGCGCAGCCAGTCCCAGAAGCCGGGAGGAGCCGAGGCGAATTTCCGCTCGCTCAGCCATTCGCCGTCGCGAACGATGACGAAATCGCTATAGGCCGCGTGCAGCCCCGGCTCCGCCTCCCACAGCGCCACCATCTCGGCAAGGAATTCCGGCCGCCACAGGTCGTCGCTGTCGCAGAAGGCCACCAAATCTCCCGTCGCCGCCCGGATTCCGGTATTGCGGGTCACCAATTCGCCCGAATTGGGAATCCGGATATGCTGCACGCGCGGCGCGAAGCCCGCCAGAACCGAAGGCGTGTCATCCGTCGATCCATCATCGACGACGATGATCTCCGCCGGCTGATGGGTCTGCCCCAGCACGGCGTTCAGCGTCTCCGGCAGCAGGTCTGCGCGGTTATAGCTGGGAATGACGACGCTGATATTCATCGATATATCCTGATGCTGGCGCAAGGTTGGAGCCAAATGCAATCACCACAAGACGGAATCAAATGCAAAACACGAGCGCCGAGCAGCTGCGCCAGCACTTCCT
>DASTAF010000444.1:0-4438 GCA_035713005.1 Acetobacteraceae bacterium | reverse complement strand
CGACATGGGCTTCATCGGCCCGGACAAGAAGCATCACGACAGCATCGCCCCCTCGGATTTCGTGCTCAAGGTCGGCGTGCCGGTCACCTTCACCGTGATCAACTTCGATGATGGCGGGCATTCGATCACCGCTTCGGGGCTCGGCGTGAACATCAAGATCAAGCCGGGCAAGGACGAGTCCAACGGCAGCATCAAGCCCGCCGTGACCACCTACACCTTCACCCCCACCAAGAAGGGCGACTTCCACTGGAACTGCATGGTGATGTGCGACGGACCGAGCCACTGGGCCATGTCCGCTGGCTTCGACGGTCCGGGGCGTGACGGCTATATGGGCGGCTGGTTCAAGGTTCTCTGATCCTTCGAACAACCGGCTCATGAGCGGACCGGAATCGCTGGACGCCGAGGCCCTGCGCGGCTGGATCGGCCGCACCGAGGCGGCGCGGGATGCCATCACCCCGCGCCTGCTGCGGGAATTCCAGGCGACCCTCTACGATGACGCCGCCGCCATCATTTCGCCCGCCATCCACTGGTGCCTGGCGCCGTCCGCCGCGTCCACCGCCTCCCTCGGGCCGGACGGCCACCCGGCCCGAGGCGAGTTTCTCCCCCCGGTGCCCTTGCCGCGCCGGATGTGGGCGGGTGGCGCCCTCACCTTTCACGATCCGCTCCGCCTGGGCGATCAGGTGGAACGCCGCTCCCGCATCGCCGATGTGGCGGTGAAGCGCGGGCGCACCGGCACTCTCTGCTTCGTCACCATCGAGCACGAGTTCACGACGGATCGCGGTCTCGCCATCGCCGAGCGGCAGGACATCGTCTATCGGGAGATGCAGGCTGGTCAGGCCGCCCCGGCAGCGAAGGCCGATCCGCCCCGTCCGCAATGGCAGCGCGATGCCACCGCCGGTCCGGTGCTGCTGTTCCGCTACTCGGCGCTCACCTTCAACGGCCACCGCATCCATTACGACCGCTCCTACGCCACCGAGGTGGAGGGATATCCGGGCCTGGTCGTCCACGGCCCGCTGCAGGCGACCCTGCTTCTCGACTTCGCCGCCTCGCTCAACGGTGCCGCGCCGCGCCAGTTCCGGTTCCGCGGCCTGCAGCCTCTGTTCGACTTCGAACCCTTCCGCCTCTGCGCCCGCGAGCAGGATGGCGGGCTGCATCTCTGGACCGAAACCGCGAACCAAAGCCGCAGGATGGAAGCCACGGCATCCTGGTAGGCTCAGGCGGACCGCAGTTCCGCCGCCGTCCGCGCCCGAACATCCTCAAGGCTCAGCCCCGGCGCGCATTCCCGCAGGACGAAGCCGCCTCCCGTCACGTCGATCACCGCGAGATCGGTATAGACGCGGGTGACCGACCCGAGCGCGGTGAGCGGATAGGCGCAGCGTTCCACCAGCCGGGGGCGACCCTCGCGGGTCAGATGCTCCATCAGCACCCAGACCCGCCTCGCCCCGGCGCCCAGATCCATCGCGCCCCCTACCGCCGGGGCCTCGCCCGGCTTGCCGGTTGACCAATTGGCGAGATCGCCATTCGCCGCCACCTCGTAGCCGCCGAGCACGCAGAGATCGAGATGCCCGCCGCGGATGATCGCGAAGCTGTCCGCCTGCCCGACAATGGCGGCCCCCGGACGCAGGGTGATCGGCTGCTTGCCGGCGTTGATCAGCCAAGGGTCCTCCCGGCCCGCCTCCGGCGCCGGGCCGACGCCGAGCACCCCGTTCTCCGAATGGAAGATCACTTCGCGCTCCGGCGGCACGAAATTGGCGATCAGGGTGGGCAGGCCGATGCCGAGATTGACCGCCCAGCCCTCCGGGATGTCGGCGGCGGCGCGCGCCGCCATCTCCGCCCGCGACCAGCCCTTGATCCTCGTCTGCCCGTCCATCACGCCACCTCCCGCGCCGCTTCCGGCGCCAGCACCACCCGATCCACGAAAACCCCCGGCGTGATCACCGCGTCCGGGTCGATCCCACCCAGCTCGCGCCGGTGATGCACCAGGGCAATGGTGATTGAGGCCGCCCCCGCCATCACCTGGTTGAAATTCCGCCCGGAGCGGCGATAGGTGAGATTGCCCCAGCGATCCGCCTCCCAGGCCTCCACCAGCGCGAAATCCGCATGCAGCGCGGTCTCATAGACGCAGAGCCTGCCGCCGATCTCGCGCACCTCCTTGCCCTCGGCCAGCAGGGTTCCGGCGCCGGTCGGGGTGAAGAAGGCCGGAATGCCTGCGGAGGCGGCGCGGATACGCTCGGCCAGCGTGCCCTGGGGCACGAGTTCCAGCTCAATCGCGCCGGCGCGGTAGAGCTCGTCGAAGGCGGTCCTGCTGGTCGCTCGCGGATAGGAGCAGATCACCTTGCGGATCGCCCCCTGCTCGATGAGCTTCGGCAGCCCGCCGAAATCGCCTCCGGCATTATTGGCGATGATGGTGAGATCGCGCAATCCGCGCCCGGCAAGCGCATCCACCAGCGCGTGCGGCTGGCCGACGGCGCCGAACCCGCCCACCATGATGCTGGCGCCGTCGCCTATATCCGCCAGCGCCGTCTCGATATCGGGAACGAACTTGTCGATCATGGGGATGTCCTTCGCGAAGCGTCCTCATGCGCCGCCAGGGTGCGGGCGATGAGCATGGGAATGGCGGGAGCGGCGGGAATATCGGGGGCCAGGGACAGATGGCGCGCCATGGCGGCCGCATCGACGCTCAGCCCCTCCAGCGCCTCGCGCAGCGCAGCGAAGGCGCCGCCGGCCGCCAGCATCAGCTCGGGCCAGACTGCCTGCTCCGCCTGCCATGCCCCCGCCGCCCGCTCATGCTCCTGCGGTATGGCGGCCAGCAGCGCGGCGGCGAGATGCGGGGCGCGCAGGGCGGCGGCGCGGACGGCGATGGAAAGCGTCGGGTTGCGTTTATGCGCCATGGCGGAGGAACCGCCGCGTCCCGGTGCCGCCGGCTCCGCCGCCTCGCCGGTCTCTCCCTGCATCATCAGCATGATATCGGTGGCGATCTTGCCCGCCGCGCCCGTCGCGGCGGCGATGGCGCAGGCGAGCCGGGCCAGCGGCGCCCGGCTGGTGTGCCAGGGCAGCACAGGCAGGGGCAGGCCGAGTTCGGCGGCGAAGACCTCGGAAACACGCGCCGCATCCTCGCCGAAGCCATCCAGCGTGCCCGCCGCGCCGCCGCATTGCAGCCTGATCGCAGGCTCCGCCGCCTCGCGCAGCGCCATGCGCGCATCATCCAGCGCCGCGAGCCAATAGGCCGCCTTCAGCCCGAACGTGGTCGGCAGGGCCGGCTGCATCAGCGTGCGGGCGAGCATCGGCGTCCTTGCATGGTCGCGGGCGAGCCTCGCTGCGGCATCCGCCATCGCCGCCAGATCGGCATCGAGAAGGGAAAGACCGCGCCGGAGCTGCAGGATCAGCCCGGTATCGATGATGTCCTGGCTGGTGCCGCCGCGATGGACGAAGTGCGCATGCTCCGGCACCTTCCCCCGCAGCCAGGCCACCAGCGGGATGACGATGGTGCCCGCCAGCGCCCCTTCCCGCGCCAAGGCATCCGAATCGGGGGGGGCGGCATTGCAGGCGCGGGTGATCGCCTCCGCCGCCTCCGCCGGAATCAGCCCCAGCCTGGCCTGGGCACGGGCCAGCGCCGCCTCGGCATCGAGCATCGCCTGCGCCCCGGCGCGAGCATCGAAAGCGGCGGCCATCGCCGGACTCGCCGCCATCGCCTCGGCCAGCGAAATCACGCGCGCTCGATCAGCATGGCGATGCCCTGGCCAACGCCGATGCACATCGTGGCGATGGCGCGCCTGCCTCCCGTCGCTTCCAGCGCGCGCAGCGCCGTACCGGCGAGCCGCGCCCCGGAAGCCCCGAGCGGATGGCCGAGCGCGATGGCGCCGCCATGCGGGTTCACCCGCTCATCGTCATCCGCAAGGCCGAGCTGCCGCGTCACCGCCAGGGCCTGGGCGGCGAAAGCCTCGTTCAACTCGATCACGTCGATATCGCCGAGGGAAACGCCGGTTCGGGCCAGCAGCTTCTCCACCGCCGGAGCCGGGCCGATGCCCATGATCCGCGGCGGCACCCCCGCCGTCGCCATGGCAACGACGCGCCCGCGCGGCGTCAGCCCGTGCCGTTTCGCCGCATCCTCGCTGGCGATGATCAGCGCCGCCGCTCCGTCATTCACCCCCGATGCATTGCCCGCGGTGACGGTGCCGGGATCGCGGAACGGCGTTTTCAGCCTGGCCAGCCCCTCCAGCGTCGTCTCCGGGCGCGGATGCTCGTCGGCATCGACGATGGCATCGCCCTTCCGCCCCTTGATGGTGACGGGCGCGATCTCGCCGGCGAAGAACCCCGCATCCTGCGCCGCCTTGCATTTCATCTGGCTGGCATAGGCGAAGCGGTCCTGATCGGCGCGGCTGACCTGGAATTCGGCGGCGACATTCTCGCCCGTCTCCGGCATCGAATCCGCGCCATA
>DASTAF010000443.1:0-5132 GCA_035713005.1 Acetobacteraceae bacterium | reverse complement strand
CGGCGCCGAATACGTGGTGGATTTCCTGCCGAAGGTGAAGATCGAGGTGATCTGCGAGGACAGCGTCGCCGAGCGGGCGATCGACGCGATCATGAACGCCGCCCGCACCGGCCGGATCGGCGACGGCAAGATCTTCGTCTCGACCATCGACGACGTGATCCGCATCCGCACCGGCGAAAAAGGCGAAACCGCCATCTGATTCGGCGGAACTGGGTTTGACTGTCCCGCGATAACGTCGCATGGGGCAGCGTGATGGCGTGACGTTTATACGGGGACGATACAAATATGGCGAAAAAACCGGCCGGCAGCGGCGACTCGATCAACCGCGTGATGGCGGCGATGAAGGAGAACGGCGTCGAATACGTCGATCTGCGCTTCACCGATCCCAAGGGCAAGTGGCAGCACACGGCGCAGCATGTCTCGACCATGGACGAGGATGCCTTCCGCGACGGCATCATGTTCGATGGCTCCTCCATCGCCGGCTGGAAGGCGATCAACGAGAGCGACATGATCCTGATGCCGGATGCCGACACGGCGGTGATGGACCCGTTCTCGGCCAAGCCCTCGATGATCCTGTTCTGCGACATCCTGGAACCCTCGACCGGCCAGTCCTACTCGCGCGATCCGCGCTCGACCGCCAAGAAGGTCGAGGCCTACGTGAAGGCCTCCGGCATCGGCGATAACGTGCTGATCGGCGCCGAGGCGGAATTCTTCATCTTCGATTCGGTGAAGTTCGGCACCGGCGGCAATTACGGCATGTACCGGCTCGACAGCATGGAAGGGCCGGACGCCTCGATCAAGGATTACCCGGAAGGCAACATGGGCCACCGTCCCGGCGTCAAGGGCGGCTATTTCCCCGTCCCCCCCGTCGATGCCGACAGCGACCTGCGCGCCGAGATGCTCTCCACCATGGGCGAGATGGGGCTGATCATCGAGAAGCACCATCACGAGGTGGCGCAGTCCCAGCACGAGCTGGGCACCCGGTTCGACACGCTGACCCGGATGGCGGACCAGATGCAGATCTACAAATACTGCATCCACAACGTCGCCCATTCCTACGGCAAGACGGCCACCTTCATGCCGAAGCCGGTCTATGGCGACAACGGCTCGGGCATGCACACCCATCACTCGATCTGGAAGGCCGGCAAGCCCCTCTTCGCCGGCAACGGCTATGCCGATCTCTCGGAGATGTGCCTCTACTACATCGGCGGCATCATCAAGCACGCCAAGGCGCTGAACGCCTTCACCAACCCGAGCACGAACTCCTACAAGCGGCTGATCCCCGGCTTCGAGGCGCCGGTGCTGCTGGCCTATTCCTCGCGCAACCGCTCGGCCTCCTGCCGCATTCCCTACACCACCAACCCGAAGGCCAAGCGGGTCGAGGTGCGCTTCCCGGATCCGTCCTGCAACCCCTATCTCTCCTTCGCGGCGATGGCTATGGCGGGGCTGGACGGAATCAAGAATAAGATCCATCCTGGCGACCCGATGGACAAGAACCTCTACGACCTGCCGCCCGAGGAACTGCACGGCATCCCGACCGTGTGCGGCTCCCTGCGCGAGGCTCTGGGCGCGCTCGCCGCCGATCACGAATTCCTGCTCGCCGGCGACGTGTTCAACAAGGATCAGATCGAGGCCTATATCGAGCTGAAATGGGACGAGGTGTACCGCTTCGAGCACACCCCGCATCCTGTCGAATTCGAGATGTACTACTCGGTCTGAAACCGGTCCAAAACGGATGCGGTGGAAAAGGCGGCTTCGGCCGCCTTTTCTTTTGCCGGGTGCCTAGCCGATCATGAACCAGAGGCGGAACAGCATGTCCTCCAGCCTGGTCTGGCGGCGGAAGCCGGGGCAGCGCAGGGCGGCGGCGCGGCGCGGGCCGCCCGTCTCCAGCCCGGCGCGGATGCGGGCGAGATCGGCGCGCGCCTGCTCGGTCAGCAGCGCCTCATGGGCGGAAAGCTGCGCCACGTGCCGGCGCATCATGGTCATGAACACCGAAGGCCCCCGCCGCACCGCCGCCGAGGCCCGCGCCAGGGTGGAGGGCGGCGAGCCGATCAGGTTGCCCCGATGCTGGCGGTACAGCACCACCGGCTCGGGGTCGAGCACGATCCGGCCGCCGCAGGCGGAAACCACGATATAGCTCCACCAGTCATGCACGGTGCCGGGCGGCCCGGGAATGCGCGCCACCAGGGCGGCGGCGCGGCGGTTCATCACCATGGTGTTGCCGTGGACGATGTTCTGCGTCAGGCTGGCCGGAAATCCCGCCCGGTCCCCCGGCAGGATCGACATGGACCGCCCCTGCAGCCTGTCATCCACCAGATACTGGCGCGCGAAATAGAGCAGCGCCTGCCCGCGCCCCGCCCTCAGATGGGGCACCGCCCGGGCCAGCTTGCCCGGCATCCACACATCGTCCTGATCGGCGAAGGCGACGGCCTCCGCGCCATCCGCCTGATCCAGCAGCGAGAGGAAGCTCGCCGCCGCCCCCAGGTGAAGCCCGGAATCCGCCGCCTCCCGGCATCTCTCCACTCCCATCCTCGCGGTGAAGGCGCGCATGATCGCCAGCGTCTCATCCGCCGAGCCGTCATCGCGCCAGAGCAGGAACCAGCCGGAATGGGTCTGGGCCTCGAAGCTCGCCAGCTGGTCCGGCAGGAAGCGGGCGCCGTTATAGGTGGAAAGCAGGATCGTTATCGCCAGTTGCGTGCCCAGCGCGGCCTCCGCCTTCGGCATGAAGGCGGCCTGGCTCATGAATGGGCTTCCGCCGCCAGCATCGCCGGAATCACGCGCCGCACCGCCTCCTGCCAGGGCGGCAGGCTGATGCCGAACACCCGCTTCAGCCTCGCGCAGTCCAGCCTGGAATCCGCCGGGCGGCGCGCCGGCGTCGGCCAGTCGGCGGTGGCGATCGGGGTGATGTCGGGGCGCGGCACGCCATGCCCCGCCGCCGCATCGAAAATCGCCTCGGCGAAGCCGAACCAGCTCGTCGCCCCGGCATTGGCGGCATGAACGACGCCCTGGTAATCCTCCCGCCAGCCGCGCTCGCGTATCCGCTGGACGATGGCGAGGATGGCGTCGGCCAGATCCTCGGCGGCGGTGGGCGCGCCGTGCTGATCCGCCACCACCCGCAGGCTGCCGGTCCTGCGGGCCGCGTTGATCATGGTGCGGGGAAAATTCTTCCCGCGCGCCGCATAGACCCAGGCAGTGCGCATGATGATGGCCTGGGCGCCGGAATCCAGCACCGCCGCCTCGCCCGCCTGCTTGCTGGCCCCATAGACACCGAGCGGCGCCACCGGATCGGTCTCGCTGTAAGGCGCGCCCTTGCTGCCATCGAACACATAGTCGGTGGAAACATGGATCAGCGGAATCCCCGCATCCCGGCACAGCGCCGCGAGCAGGGCCGGCCCGTCCCGGTTGGCGCGGTAGGCGGCCTCGGGATTGGATTCCGCCGCGTCCACCGCCGTCCAGGCGGCGGCGTTGATCACCAGCGCCGGCGAGGCTTCATGAAAGCAGCGCCCGACCGAGGCGGGATCGTCGAAATCGAATTCCGGGCGCGACACCGCGCGGTGGTCCAGCCCGCGCCAGCCCGCCCGCTCGGCGAGCGCATGGCCGAGCTGGCCGGAGGCGCCGGTGATGAGAAGCGGGAAATCCATCATGCGGCGAACCACGGCTCGCACCCGGCCAGGCGCGGCAGCGCCGCGTCCTTGTCCGACAGCACCGCCGCCTCCGGCGCGACCGGCCAGGGCAGGGCCAGATCAGGATCGTTCCAGATCACCCCGCGCTCGGAAGCCTTGTCGTAATCGCCCGTCACCTTGTAGATCACCTCGGTATCCGGCTCCAGCGTGCAGAACCCGTGCAGGAAGCCGCCCGGAACCCAGAGCTGCGCGCCATTCTCCGCCGAAAGCACCGCCGCCACATGCCGGCCATAGCTGGGCGAACCGCACCGGATATCGACCGCCACATCCCAGATCGACCCGCGCGAAACCCGCACCAGCTTGCCCTGCACGAACGGGGCGATCTGGCAGTGCAGCCCGCGTATGGTCCCCCGCGCGGCCGAATAGCTGTGATTGTCCTGCACGAAATCCGCCTCGAACCCGGCCTTGGCGAGCTTCGCCCGGCTCCAGGTCTCGGAGAAGAAGCCGCGATTATCGGCAAAGCGCGGCGGGGTGATCAGCAGAACCTCGGGGATCGCCTGTTTCTCGATCCTCATGGGTGCAGCCCGTCGGCGATTTCCGCCAGAACCCGGCCCAGCTCCGTCTTGCCCAGGCCCTGGGCGCGGCCACGCAGCCGCTCGGCGTCGATATACTTCATGCGATAGGCGACCTCCTCCGGGCATCCCACCAGATTACCCTGGCGGGACTGGATCGTCTGCACGAAAGTTGCCGCCTGCAGCAGGGAATCCGGCGTCCCCGCATCCAGCCACGCGGTGCCGCGCCCCAGCCGCTCGACATGCAGCGAACCCTCCTGCAGATACAGATGGTTCAGATCGGTGATCTCCAGCTCGCCCCGCGCCGAGGGGGTGATGCTGTGCGCCAGCCGCGTCACCCTCTCGTCGTAAAAATAAAGCCCGGTCACCGCCCAGTTCGAGGACGGCACCGCCGGCTTCTCGACGATATCCACCGCCCTTCCATCTCCGTCGAACGTCACCACCCCGTAGCGCTCCGGGTCGCGCACCTGATAGGCGAACACCGTCGCCCCCTCCGGCCGCGCCGCCGCCGAGCGCAGCAGCGTCGAGAGATGATCGCCATGGATCAGGTTGTCGCCCAGCACCAGGGCGCAGGCCTGCCCGCCCAGCCATTCCTCGCCGATCAGGAATGCCTGCGCGATCCCGTCCGGCTTCGGCTGCTCGGCATAGGTGATGCTGATGCCGAACTGCGCCCCATCCCCCAGCAGGCGCCGGAACTGCGGCAGGTCCACCGGCGTCGAAATCACCAGAACGTCCCTGATCCCCGCCAGCAGCAGCGTGGACAGGGGATAATAGATCATCGGCTTGTCATAAACCGGCAGCAACTGCTTCGACGCCGCCTGGGTGATCGGATGCAGCCGCGTGCCCGACCCGCCCGCCAGCAGGATGCCCTTCTGTATCACCGCATGACTCCCGCGCCCGGCATGGTCCCGATGGGGCTCCGCCCCATGCCCCGCCA
>DASTAF010000442.1:0-2690 GCA_035713005.1 Acetobacteraceae bacterium | reverse complement strand
CCGGTGATCTCCCGCAGCCGCCGCAATGCCGCGCTGATGGCGGGCTGGGACTGGTTGAGCCTGACCGCCGTGCGCGTGACATTGCCCTCGACGAGCAGCGTGTGCAGCACCCGGAGCAGGTAGATGTCGATCGGGTCGTGGTAATTCGGCAATCGGTACTCCCGGTTTCCGGCTTATCCGGCCGGGATATTCGTCTCCTTGTGATGCGCATGCCAGTGCCGCGCAATATCGATCCGCCTTGTGACCCAGACCTTCTCATGCGCCTGCACGTGATCGAGAAAACGCGCGAGTGCCGCGAGCCGCCCGGGCCGCCCGGCCAGCCGGCAATGCAGGCCGATATTCAGCAGCTTCGCCTGCCCTTCGCATCCCTCCCGATACAGGACGTCAAAGGAATCGCGAAGGTAGATGAAGAAATCCTCGCCCGTCGCGAAGCCGGAAGCGGTGGAGAAGCGCATATCGTTCGCCTCCAGCGTATAGGGGATGATCAGATGCGCCCCGCGCGGCCCGGCGACCCAATAGGGCAGGTCATCCGCGTAGCTGTCCGAGGAATAGAGGAAATTCCCGTGTTCCATGACGAGGCCGCGCGTGTTCATCGAGCAGCGGCCCAGATAGAAGCCCTCCGGCGCGGCACCCGTCACCTCCGCATGCAGCGCGATCGCCTCGTTCAGATGCTCGGCCTCGACGGCGCGTGGAATGGAGCGGTAATCGATCCATTTCAGCCCGTGGCAGGCGATTTCCCAGCCCGCCTCGCGCATCGCCGCCACCTGTTCGCGCCCGCGCGCCAGCGCCGTCGCCACCCCGAACACGGTGACCGGCAGGCCGCGCCCGGTGAAGAGCCTCCAGAGCCGCCAGAAGCCCGCCCTCGCCCCGTATTCGTAGATGGATTCCATGTTCCAGTGGCGCTCGCCGGGCCAGGGCAGGGCTCCGGGAATTTCCGAGAGAAAGGCCTCGGACGCGGCATCGCCATGCAGGATGTTATTCTCGCCGCCTTCCTCGTAATTCACCACGAACTGCACGCAGACGCGCGCGTCCTCCGGCCAGCGCGGATCGGGCGGGTTGCGCCCGTAGCCGGTCATGTCGCGCGGATAGGCGGTGTAAGGATTTGCGGTCATCGCCGCCTCCTACGCGCCCAGCAGCGCCGCGAGCGTGAGAGCCACCACCTCGGTCGCCTTGTAGAGATCGTCGAGCCTCAGCCGCTCATCGGCGCGGTGCGCGTTCGCCTCCTCGATGGTGCGCGGTCCGGCGCCGTAGAGCACGATGGGCACGCCCGCGGCCGCGTAATGCCGCGCATCGGTGTAGAGCGGCACGCCCGTGGCGCCGACCGGCTCGCCCATGATCCGGCTCGCCTGCGCGCAAAGCAGCTCGGTCAGCCGCGCCGCACCCGGCAGCGGCACCAGCGGCTCGGCGAGCAGGATGCGCCGCACCGAGACGCGGGCATCCGCCACCTGCCTTGCCGCATCCTCAATCAGCGCGCGCAGCCCATCCTCGACGGCTTGCGGATTCTCCTCCGGGATCAGCCGCCGGTCGAGCCGCAGGGTCACCCGGTCCGGCACCACGTTGGTGTTGATCCCGCCCTTGATCAGCCCGATGGTGAGTTGCGGGCTGCCGATCCCCGGAATGGCGGAAACCGTTCCGGCCAGTGCCTTCCGGCTGTCATAGAGCGCGCCGAGCACCGCGGTCGCGGCCTCCAGCGCGTCTATGCCGGTGAAGGGCATCGCCGCATGGGCCGATTTCCCGGTGACCTCGACCTCCAGATGAAGGCATCCGTTATGGGCGTTGACCACCGCGTAGGAGAAGCCGGCGCCGATGGCGAGATCGGGGCGCGATATTTCCTCACGCAGCAGCAGGCCTGGGCCGATCTCTCCGCCCGCCTCCTCGTCATAGGTCAGGTGCAGCTCCACCACCCCATTCAGCGGCGCCCGCAGCGCCCGCAGCGCGAGCAGCGCCCAGGCATAGGTGGCGAAATCGGATTTCGACACCGCGACGCCGCGCCCCACCATCCAGCCATCGACGATCTCGGCGCTATAGGGATCGCGCGTCCAGCCTTCTCCGGGCGGCACCACGTCGCCATGGGCGTTGAGCGCGATCACCGGGCCGCCGGCGCCGAAGCGCTGGCGCACGATCAAGTTGGTGGCGCTGATCATGCCGTTCTCCCGGACCAGGGCCTCCGGCACCTTGTGCCGCTCCACCTCGAAGCCCAGCCCTTCGAGCAGCGCGGCGGCACGCTCCGCATGCGGCGCGCAATCCCCGGGCGGATTATCCGAGGGCATCCTCACCAGTTCCGCGAGGAATCCGGCCTGGCGCGGGCGCTCCCCTGCAAGGAAGCGGTGGATCGCGGCGTCGATGGTGTCGGTGCTCATGCTAGGGTCTCTCTTGAATCGAAATGGCACAGGAAGTCGAGCAGAATGCGGGCCGCGGCGCCAGCATCGGCCTCGCTGATCGCTTCCGCCGGGTTGTGGCTGATCCCGCCCCGGCAGCGGACGAAGAGCATCGCGATGGGGCAGAGGGGGGCAACCGCCAAGCCATCATGCCCGGCGCCGCTCGGCAGCCGGCGCGGCGCGATGCCGGCGCGGGCCACGGAAGCTTCCAGCCCCGCCACCAGAGCGGGGGCGCAGGGAACCGCGCCCGCCTCGTAGGTTCGCCGGGCGGAAAGCCCGAGGCCGCGCCGCGCCGCGATGGCCCGCCAGGAT
>DASTAF010000441.1:0-2309 GCA_035713005.1 Acetobacteraceae bacterium | reverse complement strand
TGAGCGGCGATCTCGTCCAGCCGGGCGAGCGTCCGCTCCACCCCGTCCATCACCTCGAACAGGTCGCGGGCCGAAGGCCGCGCGAAGCCATGGGCGATGACCTGATCGACCAGCCCCGCCACCGGCTCCGCCCATCCCCTTATGTCACAGATCAGGATGGGCTTGTTGTGCCGGTTGAGCTGCTTCCAGGTCATGATTTCCATCAGCTCGTCCAGCGTGCCGAGCCCGCCCGGCAGCACCACGAAGGCATCGGCGAGAGCGAACATCCTTCGCTTGCGGGTATGCATGGAATCGGTGACGATTAGCTGCGAGAGGCCCGGAAATTCCACCTCCCGCGCGCGGAGGAATTCGGGAATTATGCCGGTGACATGTCCGCCTCCGCCCAGCGCCGCGCCGGCGACAGTGCCCATCAGCCCGACATTGCCGCCGCCGAAGACGAGCCTCATTCCGCGGCTCGCCAGCCCCTCGCCCAGGGCGCGGGCGGCGTGGACATAATCGGGCGCGCTGCCAGGGGATGAGCCGCAGAATACTGTAACCGATAAGTAATTATTCATGATTCAAGCTTACTACCTTTGATCGCTTCTGGTTGACGCATCTTCGTGGCAGGGTCATAGGCAGGGCGCAAGTGATCAGCTCAAGCCACAAGCGGATGGACGCATGGCACAGAATCAGACACAGCAAATCCAGCCGCCGCCGGGGAACACGCAGAACTGGATCGTCATCGGCGGCATCTGTTCCCTCGGCATCATCGCCATCGTCGGGCTTGCCGTGCTCGGCGGCAAAAGCTCGTTCGAGCCGACCCAGCCGCCAGCGCCGCGCAACGCCACCGAGACGGTGCGGAAAGCAGCACCCTCCGGGCCGGATTTCGGCGTGGTGCGCGTGGATGCGGGCGGCAATGCCGTTATCGCCGGAACGGCCGCGCCCGGCTCGGAGGTGACGATCCGGAGCAACGGCAAGCCGGTGGGCAAGGTGAAGGTGGATCAGAGCGGCTCCTTCGCCTTCGTGACCAGCAAGCCCCTGCACTCGGGCGCGCAGGAACTTACCCTCTCCGACCGCATGGCGGATGGCACGAAGATCGCCTCCAGCCGGGGCGTCACCGTCAATGTTCCCTCGGCGCCGAACGAAGGCGCGCTCGCCGTTCTCGGCGGCAGCGGCAGGAATCCCTCCCGCGTGCTGAGCGGCCAGGGGCCGAAGGCAGGCTCTCTCGGCATCGGCTCGGTGGATTATGACGGTTCGGGCGCCGCGGTCATCGCCGGCACGGCGAAGCCAGGATCGAAGGTGGTGCTCTCAATGGGCAGGACCATGCTGGGCACCGCAGTCGCGGGCAAGGACGGGCGCTGGGAGATGCGCACAGCCTCTCTGCCCCGCCAGCCCGGCACCTTCCATTTGCAGGAGATGGGAAGCGGCGGGGAGGTGGTCGGCCGGATGAACACCGCCTATGCGCCTCAGGCCATCTCCGGCATGGCGCCCGGCCAGGTGATGGTCAAGCAGGGTCAGAGCTTGTGGCTGATCGCAAGGCAGCTCTACGGGCATGGCATGCGCTACACGATCATCTACCGCGCCAACGAGGCGACGATCAGCAATCCGAACCTGATATACCCGGGGCAGAAAATCACTGTTCCCGCCGGCGCTTCCCGCTGAGCGCGAGGAGGCGGCGGGCGATGCCTCCCATTCTTGCATGAGGCCGCCGCGCTCGTCATAACGAAGCGATGAACTTGTTTGACACCGTGAAGTCGGTCCTGGCGCCGCCGCACCGCGCCGGCCTGCCATTCATCGCCATCGGCGTGGTGGTGCTGGTGATCGGCCTGATCTTCGCCGATTGGCTGGCCTGGATCGGCCTGATCTTCACCCTGTTCTGCCTGTATTTCTTCCGTGATCCCGAGCGCGTGCCCCCACCGCGGGCGGATGCGGTGCTGGCCCCGGCGGATGGCAGGGTGGTCATCGTGGATCACGCGATTCCGCCCGTGGAGCTCGGCCTGGGCGTGATGCCGCGCCCTCGCGTCGCGATCTTCCTTTCGGTGGTGGATGTCCATGTCAACCGAAGCCCAACTGCCGGCATCGTCACCCGCATCGCCTACCGCCACGGCAGGTTCGTCAACGCGGCGCTCGACAAGGCCTCGGAGGAGAACGAGCGCAACGCCATCGCCATCCGTCTGCCGGACGGGCGGGAGATGGCCGTGGTGCAGATCGCCGGGCTGATCGCGCGGCGCATCGTCTGCGACGTGCATGAGGGCGACGTGCTCGCCGCAGGGGCGCGCTTCGGCATCATCCGCTTCGGCAGCCGCACCGACCTCTACATGCCGCCGGGA
>DASTAF010000440.1:0-2280 GCA_035713005.1 Acetobacteraceae bacterium | reverse complement strand
GGGTGGGGCTTTCGGTCTGCCGCACCATCATCGAGGCGCATGGCGGCGAAATCCGCGCGGCGGAGGCGGAAGGCGGCGGCGCCGTCTTCAGCTTCACCATTCCCCGCGCGGGAGCGTGAAACCGGCGCCAGTCAGCGCGGCCGCTACCGCCGGGCCGAGCGAGCGGTATTCCGCCATGCGCGGATCGCCCGGCGGGAAGGCGAGGGAGATGGTCCGCCAGGCCCCCGCGCCTTCCAGCGGGCGAAGCACCACCCCGCTGCCCTCGGCAACCCCGCCCAGGGCGGCGAGGCGCGGCAGCAGCGTGACCCCGAGGCCGCAGCCGACCATCTGCACGAGGGTGTGCAGCGAGGTGGCGGCGAAGCCGCGCTCCGGCATGGCGGCGCGGCAGGCGGAAAGCACCTGGTCGCGCAGGCAGTGCCCGTCCTCCAGAACCAGCATCGTCTCGCGCGCCAGCGCCGCCGCCGGCACCGCCCGCTCGGCGGCCAGCGGATGCGCCTCCGGCAGGGCGGCCATGAATTCGTCGCGCGCCACCGGCAGCATCTCCACCCCGCCGCTCGGGTAGGGCTCGGCCAGGATCAGCAGATCCAGCCGCCGGACGGCGAGATCGTCGAGCAGCCGCGCGGTGACATCCTCGCGCAGGAAGAGGCGCAGCCCCGGATAGGCCTTGCGCAGCGCGGGCACGAGCCTGGGCAGCAGGAACGGGCCGATGGTCGGGATCACGCCGAGGCGGAGCTGGCCGGTGAGCGGGGCGCGGGCCGCGTCCGCCGCGTCCGCGATCGCCTGCAGCGCCGCCAGGGCCGCGCGGGCATGGCCGACCAGTTCGAGGCCGAACGTGGTGAAGACCACCCGCCGGCCGGCGCTGCGGTCGAGGATCGGCGCGTCCAGCGCCCGTTCGAGGGCGATGATGCCGGTCGAGAGGGTGGACTGGCTGACCGCGCAGGCCGAGGCGGCGCGGCCGACATGCAGCGTCTCGGCAAGGGTGACCAGATAGCGGAGCTGCTGCGGGCTGGGAAGCGGCGTCATCGATGAAATCGATCAAGCTTGTGTAAAATTTTCATTGGCCGTAGATCGGGCAGGTATCATATTGTGCATGGCAACATCAACGGAGCCTTTTGAAATCATGCTTACCATTGGCGATCGTCTTCCCGAATTCAGCCTCAAGGCGGTCAAGGGCGGCCCGGACGGGCTCAAGCTGGAATCCGCGTTCATCGATATCACCGATAAGTCCGCCGAAGGCAAATGGAAGGTGATCTTCGCCTGGCCGAAGGATTTCACCTTCGTCTGCCCGACCGAGATCGTCGCCTTCGGCAAGCTCGCCCGCGACTTCGCCGACCGCGACGCGGTGGTCTATGGCTTCTCGACCGATACCGAGTTCGTCCATCTCAACTGGCGTCTGCATCACGATGACCTGAAGTCGCTGCCGATCCCGATGCTGGCCGACGTGAAGCGCGAGCTGGCCGGCGCCCTCGGCATTCTCGACAAGGCGGAAGGCGTCGCCCTGCGCGCCACCTTCATCGCCGATCCCGAGGGGATCATCCGCTTCGTCGCGGTGAACGACCTGAATGTCGGGCGCAACCCGCAGGAAGTGCTGCGCGTGCTCGACGCGCTGCAGAGCGACGAGCTCTGCCCCTGCAACTGGCAGAAGGGCGAGGCGACGCTGAAGGCGGCCTGAGCCGCGCAGGGCCCCGCCGTGCCTCCGGGCGCGGCGGACGCCATCCCCGAATCTTCAACCGCCCGATCTTCAACCGCCCGATCTTCAACTGCCCGATCTTCAACTGCCCGATCTTCAACTAACGGAATCAAATAATGTCTCTCGACCAGCTCAAGGACCGCATCCCCGACTATGCCCGCGACATCCGCCTCAATCTCGGCTCGCTGGCGACCGAGCCGGCGCTTTCCGGCCAGCAGCGCGCCGGAACCTTCATCGCTTCCGCCATCGCCTCGCGCAATGCCGAGGTGATCCGCGCCATCGAGGCGGAATTCGCCGGCAGCCTTTCGCCCGAGGCGCTGGAGGCGGCGCGGGCCGCGGCGGCGATCATGGGGATGAACAACGTCTATTACCGCTTCACCCATCTGATCGGCGGCGATTACGGCAGGATGCCGGCGCGGCTGAGGATGAACGTGATCGGCAAGCCTGGGGTGGCGAAGGAGGATTTCGAGCTCTGGTGCCTCGCCGTCTCCGCCGTGAACGGCTGCGGCATGTGCATGGAAAGCCACGAGAAGGTGGTGCGGGCGGCGGGGCTGACCACCGAGCAGGTGCAGGCCGCGGTCAGGATCGCC
>DASTAF010000439.1:0-3187 GCA_035713005.1 Acetobacteraceae bacterium | reverse complement strand
CGAGCCGCTCTCCCCGGTCAATTTCCGCTTTGAACGGCTGGAGGTGAATCCACGTTTTGTTACCATTTCTCGCCCGTCAAATGCCGCCATCCGTGTAGGGTTGCGGGTGGATATGGATGATTGCGGCGGCCGAATTGAATTGCTCCTACCCTATACGACACTGGAACCTGTACGTGACTTGCTGCTGCAGCAGTTCATGGGAGAAAAATTCGGCCATGACTTCACTTGGGAGACGCATTTCGCCGAGGAATTGCGAAACACGGAGCTTGAACTGAACGTTCTGCTTGACGAGCGGGTCATGCGCCTTGCCGACATAATGCGGCTAAATGTTGGTGACAGCATCATTCTTGCCGCTGAGCCTGGCGCCCCCGTTAAAATGCGCTGCGGCACCACTCCCTTGTTTGAAGGGCGCCTTGGGCAAAGCAAAAACCATCTAGCCATTCAGCTCGAAACCAAACTGTTCCACTCAAGGGAGGAGGTGCAAGCCCAAGAATGAATTTTACCGGCGGTTGGTGCTGAAACCGCGGAGGTGGTTAAAGTATCTTCCAAACTTGGCTTGTAGGCGTTGAAGCAGATTAGAGAGCAGGCGAAGAAGTAATAGTCTGTCTCGAAACGGGTTTGGCATGATTTGAAGGGGGGCAACCGAGGCAAATTGTGACTCGTCAAATTTGCGAAGACCTGACGAGAGAGCGATGTGGACCCCGACCACGCGCCGGCAACATAGCCGGGCGGGGCTACGCTATGGAAGCGACCTGACGGATGCCGAGTGGGCCATTCTTGCCCCGTTCCTTCCGCCCGAGGCCCAATGCGGTCGCAAGCGGGCCTATCCGATGCGGGAGATCGTCAATGGCATCTGCTACGTGCTGCGCGGGGTGTCGCATGGCGGCTGATGCCCGACAGCTTCCCGCCCTGGCGCACTGTCTACCGCTGGTTTGCCCGGCTGCGCGACGAAGGCACGTGGGAGACCATCAACCATCACCTGGTGATGCGCGACCGCGAGCGGGTTGGCCGGAGGCAAGCCCGACGGCGGCGGTGATGGACAGCCAAAGCGTCAAGACGACCGAGAGCGGGGGGAGCCGGGGCTATGATGGCGGCAAGAAGATCAAGGACCGCAAGCGGCATGCGCTGGTGGAAACGGACGGCCGAGGGCTCAAGCTCCAGGCCCATCCAGCCGATATCCAGGATCGCGATGGAGCGGGTCCGCTCCTGCGGGCCTCGCGCCCACGCTGGCCGTTTGTGGAACTCGTCTACGCCGATGCTGGCTACCAAGGCCCTCGCGTCGCCGCAGCCAGCCCGATCCGCGTCGAAATCGTCCGCAAGCCGAAGGGGCAAGCGGGCTTTGCGGTCCATGCCAAGCGATGGGTGGTCGAGCGGTTCTTCGCCTGGATCAACCGCAACGCCGCAATCCGATAGCATCAAAGAGAGGTTGCGGTAGCTGATCGGGAAGGCGAGGTACCAGCGCAGCGCCCACAGGATCACCTTGGACGTGAAATGCCCCCTCCACTGTCTTTCACGTGCTTTGCACGCGGAACCTTTGCCGGCTCCGCCGCTTGAACGACTGCTCCTGACCTGCTGCCACGGCCATGCCTGACGCCTCATATCTTGCCCGTCTACCTCAACCGCAGCCGTAAGGTGTGCAACAGAACCGTAGTGAGGCTAACTCCCTGGTCTTGCCGTGCCGGGGCCGATCTCCGAGGCCCCGGGCGCCGGGGTTAGCGGTTCGGCGTGAATCGTCACCTGGCCCAGGCGGCGGAACGGCGCCAACTGGGATTCGCTGGCCCGCTGGTCGGTGATCAGCGTCCAGGGGCGCGAGAGGGGTGTCCAGGCTTCGGAGGTGGCGCGGCCGAGCTTGTCGGCGTCGGCGAGCACGTAGATCTCGCCCGCCTGGGCGATCATCAATTCCTTGAGCGAGGCCTGCTCGTCGCTTGCCTCGCAGATGCCGCGCCCGGCGACGACGCCATCCGCGCCGAGGAAGACGCGTGTCGCCGTCATCCGCCGCAGGCTGTGCTCGGCGATGGAGCCCACCGTTCCGAGACTGATCTGCCGCATCCGGCCGCCTAGCAGGACCAGTTCCACCCCCGGCGCGCCGGCGAGGGCGATGATCGCGGTCAGGCCGTTGGTGATCACCCGCAGGCCCTGACGGCAGGCCAGCGCGGCGGCCAGCGCGCCGGTGGTGGTGCCGGCATCGAGGATCACCGTCTCACCCTCGCCGATGAAGCCGGCGGCGCGGCGGGCGATGGCGCGCTTTTCCGCGAGATTGATCGCCGCGCGCTGCTGCAGGCTCTGCTCGGGATGGAGGGAGCCGGCCGGGGCGGCGCCGCCATAGGTGCGCAGGATACGGCCCTCGGCGGAGAGCCGGGCAAGATCGCGCCGCACCGTGGAGGCGGAGACGCCGAGCGAGGCGCTCAGGAGATCGACATCCGCCATCCCACCCAGCACGGCGGCGAGGATGCGGCGGCGGCGCTGCTCTCCCTCTTTCATCCCGCCTTCGGGCTCAGGCGGCGGGGGCGAGTTCGATTGCCTGCCGCAGTGCCTCCAGCAGGCTCCGCTCGTCCGCGCGGCCGGTTCCTGCGATGTCGAAGGCGGTGCCGTGGTCGACCGAGGTGCGGATCACCGGCAGGCCGACGGTGATGTTCACTCCAGCTTCCAGCCCCAGCACCTTCACCGGGCCGTGGCCCTGATCGTGATACATCGCCACCACCATGTCGAAATCACCCCTGCCGGCGCGGAAGAACAGCGTGTCGGCGGGCAGCGGCCCCTCCACGTCCCAACCACGCGCCTGGGCGGCCTCGATGGCGGGAACGATCTTCTCCTCCTCCTCGCCATGGCCGAACAGCCCATGCTCCCCGGCATGCGGGTTGATCGCGCAGACGCCGATCTTGCGCCGCGGGAGCCCGGCCTTCTCCAGCACCCCGTAGCCGCGCGCAATGGTTCGCTCGACCAGCCCGGGCTCGATCTTCCGGATGGCGTCGAGCAACCCGATATGGGTGGTGACATGGATGACCCGCAGATTGGGCGCGGTCAGCATCATCGAAACTTCGGGCGTTCCGGTGAGCGCCGCCAATATCTCGGTATGGCCGGGATAGATATGGCCGCCAGCGTGTAGCGCCTCCTTGTTCAGCGGCGCGGTGCAGATCGCCTGCACCTGCCCCGCCATCGCCAGCTCGGTGGCGACCTTGATGAACTG
>DASTAF010000438.1:0-2434 GCA_035713005.1 Acetobacteraceae bacterium | reverse complement strand
GCTGCAATCCGCCCCGGCGCCCACCCCCCTGCCCTTCAACGTCTCCATGGTCGGCCCCGTCATCGCCGCCTTCGGCAGCGAGGCGCAGAAGCGGCAATTCCTCCCCGCCACCGCCAGTCTCGACATCTGGTGGTGCCAGGGCTTCTCCGAACCTGGCGCGGGATCGGACCTCGCCGGGCTGAAAACCACGGCGCGGCGCGAGGGCGATCACTACATCATCAACGGGCAGAAAACCTGGACCACGCTCGCCCAATATGCGGACTGGATTTTCCTGCTCGCCCGCACCGATCCGCGGGCGGCGAGGAAGCAGCAGGGCATCTCCTTCATCCTCGCCGACATGAAAACGCCGGGCATCACCCTGCGCCCCATCCAGTTGATCGATGGCGGGCATGAGGTGAACGAGGTGTTCTTCGACGATGTGCGCGTGCCCATCGGAAATCTGGTCGGCGAGGAGAACAAGGGCTGGGACTATGCGAAGTTCCTGCTCGGCAACGAACGCACCAGCATCGCCCGGGTCGGGGTCTCGAAGCAGCGGCTGCGCCGGGTGCGGGAGCTGGCGGCAAAAGAGCAGAGCGGCGGACGCGCCCTGCTCGACGAGCCGTGGTTCCGCGAAAAACTCGCCGCCATCGAGATCGAGCTGAAGGCGCTGGAGATCACCCAGCTTCGTGTGCTGGCGGAAGCGCGGAAGGCCGGGCGGCACGGCGCGCCCGATCCGAAATCCTCGGTGCTGAAAATCAAGGGCTCGGAAATCCAGCAGGCGACGACCGAGCTGCTGATGGAGGTGGTGGGGCCCTTCGCGATCCCGTTCCAGACGAATCCCGGGGAGGACACGAACGAGCCGCCCATCGGCCCGGATGGCGCCGCCGCCGCCGCCCCCACCTATTTCAACTGGCGCAAGATTTCGATCTATGGCGGCTCGAACGAGATTCAGCGCAACATCATCGCGAAAGCAATATTGGGATTCTGACCGATGGATTTCGATTTCACCGATGAGCAGCGTTTGCTGAAGGACAGCGTGGAGCGGTTGCTGACCAGCCGTTATGGCAATTTCGAGAAGCGCCGGTCCTACCAGAGCCAGCCCGGCGGGTTCGATCGCGCAATATGGGCCGAATATGCCGAGGTCGGGCTGCTCGCCTTGCCCTTTGCCGAGGAAGATGGCGGGTTCGGCGGCGGCCCGGTCGAAACCATGATCGTGATGGAGGCATTCGGGCGCGCGCTGGCGGTCGAGCCCTATCTGGCCTCGGTGGTGTTCGCCGGAGCGGTGCTTCGCCATGGCGCCGGCGCGGCAATCAGGGCGGAATTCCTGCCGAAGCTCGCCTCGGGCGAGGCCCTGTTCGCGGTGGCGCATGCTGAACGCGGCTCGCGCTACGATCTGGCCGATGTCACCGTCACCGCCCGCCGCGATGGCGATGATTATGTGCTGGAAGGCGAGAAATCCGTGGTGCAGGGCGGAGATTCGGCGGATTTCCTCATCGTCTCCGCCCGCGAATCAGGCGCCCGGCGGGACCGGCAGGGGATCGGCCTGTTCCTGATCGACGCAAGGGCGGATGGCGTCTCGCGCCGGGGCTACCCGACGCAGGACGGGCTGCGCGCGGCGGAAATTTCACTGGCCAGCCTCCGGGTTCCGGCGGCGCGCCGGGTTGGCGATCTCGCTGTTCTCGAACGCGCGGCGGACGAGGCGATGGCCGCGCTCTGCGCCGAGGCGGTGGGGGCGATGGAGGCGCTGATCGCCCTCACCGTCGAATACATGAAAACCCGCAGGCAGTTCGGCGTGCCCATCGCCTCGTTTCAGGCGCTCCAACATCGGGCGGTTGATCTCTATGTCGCCGCCGAGCAGGCGCGCAGCATGGCGATCTACGCGGCGCTGATGGCGGCGGAGGATGATGCCGAAGCGCGCGGCAGGGCGGTGGCGGCGGCGAAATCCGCGGTGGGCCGGGCGGCGAAACTTGTGGGCGAGGAAGCCATCCAGCTTCACGGCGGCATCGCGATGACGATGGAATACAAGGCCGGGCATTACTTCAAGCGCCTCGCCATGATCGAAGCCGCCTTCGGCAATGCCGATCACCACCTCCGCCGCGTGGCGGCGGCGGCGGCGGGTTGATAAGTAGTGTCCTAATTTCGAAATGAGCTTCTAACCGATCAGCGTCGGCCATGACTCCCAGTTTCCGGCGTAGGCAGATAGGTCAATCGCGTTCTTCCGGGTAGACGAAGCTGCTTCTCTGGGACCTAAAAACACCACTGACAACATCTGCTGACCTTGGCCGTTGTCAGTGCCATAGTGATCAGTTTGGATTAATACCAATCTGCCTATCCGGTGACCGCTTTGATCCAGTCGCGTTGGGTGATCGAAGCGACCTGTTCCGGCATTTGCACGAACTTGTTCCAGGCGTTTTGGCAGGCGACGAGAATTTCGTCGTAGCTGTTCCAGACCTGA
>DASTAF010000437.1:0-2898 GCA_035713005.1 Acetobacteraceae bacterium | reverse complement strand
ACGACCTTCCTGCTGGTGCCGCTGACATCCCGCGTCGCCATCGGGCCGGAGGCGGATTTCGGCGGCGGGATCAACTACGAGAACCACACCTTCGCGCTGCGGATAAGCGGGCAGGTGACCAGCCGCCTGAGCCTTGCCGCCAGTTTCGGCGCGATGACCGATGTTCCCGGCCATTTTCATCCTTACGTGGGATTCGCCGTGACGCGTCCCTTCCAGTGAGCCGCATGGCTGTGATGACGCGCCGGGGATTCGCCGCCATGGCGGGTGGATTGATCTTCTCCCGCGCCCAGGCGCAGGCCATGGTCGCGCGCCAGCTCTGGTTCTCGGCCTGGAAGGCCTACCGGGATTCCTTCATCGACGCCCAGGGGCGGGTGATCGATTATTCCTCCAATTACGGCTTCACCACCTCGGAGGGGCAGTCCTACGCGCTGTTCTTCAGCCTGATCGCCAATGACCGGAGCATATTCCACCGGGTGCTGTCCTGGACGAACGCCAACCTTGCCGGCGGGCGGCTGGGCGAGACGCTGCCCGCCTGGAAATGGGGGCAGCGGAATGGAAGCTGGGGGGTGATCGGCCGCAATTCGGCGAGCGACGCCGATTCCTGGATCGCCTATACGCTGCTGGAGGCCGGGCGCCTCTGGGGCGATGACGGGCTGCGCGGCCTCGGCCGTCGGCTGGCAAGGCGCATCGCCAGCGACGAAAGCTCGGAGATCCACGGCTTCGGCCGGGTGCTGGTTCCGGGGGCGATGAAATTCCCGCGCAATGCCCCGGTCATCGTCAATCCCAGCTATACCCCGCTGTTTCTGGCCCAGGCGGTCGCCGAGGATACCGGGGATGCCGCCTGGGCGGAAATCGCCGTCACCCAGCCGGAACTGATGCAGGCGGTCTCGCCGCGCGGCTATGCCCCCGACTGGGCCTGGCTGCCCTCCGCCCCGCATTCCCCGCCGCGGAACCTGCCGCTGGCCGATTCTGGCTCCTACAACGCCATACGCTGCTATCTCTGGGCGGGGCTGACGGCGCCGGACACGCCCGGCGCTGCAAGCCTGCTCGAATCGCTGCGCGGCATGGCCGATTACCTCAAGACCTCCGCCGTGCCGCCGCAGACCGTGGATACCAATACCGGCTCGGCGCGGGATGCCGGCCCGGTCGGCTTCTCGGCGGCGCTGCTTCCCTATCTCGCGCGGATGGGCAGGAGCGGCAGCCTGCGCCAGCAGCTCGACCGCGTGCTGGCGGACCGGCAGCCGGACGGGATTTTCGGCCAGCCGGCGCGGTATTATTCGGAGAATCTCATCCTGTTCGGCCTGGGCGGGCTGACCGGCGTCATCCGCTTCTCGAAATCCGGAAGGGTGATCCCCTCGTGAGGCGCATCCGGCCCCATTTCGGGCAGGTCGCGTCCTGCATCCTCCTCGCCGCCTGCGCCTTCCTGCTGATCGAGGTGGCGATCATCCCGATCACCGGCCCGGTGCTGACGCTGGAGCAGGGCGGGGTCTTCATCGCGCTCTGCCTTCTCTACAATCTGGAGAATGGCTGCAGGCGGCGGCGGAAGCGGCCGGTGCTGCGGCTTTCGATCAGCGTGCTGACCATGTTCCTCACCATCCGCTATCTGGGCTGGCGCATCGGCGACACGCTGCCCTGGGGATTCGGGGCACTCGATCTCACCCTCGGGCTCATCCTGCTCCTCGCGGAGCTGCACGGCATCATCACCTCGCTGATGGGGCAGATCATCAACGTGCTGCCGCTGGAGCGCACGGCCCAGGGCTCGGGCCTGACCTTGTCGCGATACCCAACCGTCGATGTCCTCATCCCCACGCTGGACGAGGACCCGGCCTTGGTGGAGACGACGCTGATCGCCGCGACGCAGTTCGAGTATCCGGCCTCGCGCTACCGGGTGTGCATCCTTGATGATGGAGGCACCGAGGCGAAGCTGGCGAGGCCGGGTGCCGCGGGCCGGGCGGCGCGGGAGCGGGCGGCGGCGCTGCGGCGGATCGCCAAGACCTATGGGGCGACCTATCTGAGCCGGCCGGCGAATTTCCACGCCAAGGCCGGCAACATCAACCACGCGCTTTCGCTGACCGAGGGCGAGCTGGTGCTGATCCTGGACTGCGATCACGTGCCGGCGGCGGATTTCCTGACCCGCACCGTGCGCTTCTTCGAGCACGACCCGAAGCTCTTCGTCGTGCAGACCCCGCATAACTTCGTGACGCCCGACCCGATCGAGCGGAATCTCTCCACCTTCGAGATCATGCCCACCGAGAACGAGCTGTTCTACGAGGTGATGCAGCCGGGGCTGGATTTCTGGGGCGCCTCGTTCTTCTGCGGCTCCGCCGCCCTGCTGCGCAGGAGCGTGCTGGAGGAACTGGGCGGCATGTCCTACGAATCGATCACCGAGGACGCCGAGACCACGCTGAAGGCGATGCGCGCCGGCTACCGCACCGCCTTCTACAACCGCCCGATGGTGTCGGGCCTGCAGCCCGAGACCTTCGCCGGATTCATCCTGCAGCGCATGCGCTGGGCGCAGGGGATGGTGCAGATCTTCCTGCTCGACAATGTGTGGCGAAAGCCGGGGCTGAGCTTCATGCAGCGCGTGCTGTTCACCAATTTCGCCTTCTACTGGCTGTTTCCCATCGCCCGGCTGATCCTGCTCATCATGCCGCCGCTGTTCCTGGTCTTCGGCTTCAACATCGCCGCCACCACGCCCCGGCAGCTGCTGCTGTACGGCCTGCCCTATTACGCGGCCGCCGTGCTGAACAGCCAGTATTTCTACGGCAGGGTCCGCTGGCCGTTCATCTCGCAGATTTACGAGACGGCGCAGGCCGTCTTCCTCGCCGCCGGGATGGTGTTCGTGCTGTTCCGGCCCCGCACGCCCACCTTCCGGGTGACGCCGAAAGGGGGAAGGCT
>DASTAF010000436.1:0-5304 GCA_035713005.1 Acetobacteraceae bacterium | reverse complement strand
TCCCCCTTCGTCGCGGTGAATTGCGCCGCCATCCCCGGCGACCTTCTGGAAAGCGAGCTGTTCGGCCATGAAAAGGGCGCCTTCACCGGCGCCGCCGCCGCCCGGCGCGGCCGCTTCCGCGAGGCGGATCGCGGCACCCTGTTGCTGGACGAGATCGGTGACATGCCGCAGGCGACGCAGGCGAAGATCCTCCGCGTGCTGCAGGAGCGCGAGGTGACGCCCCTGGGCGGCCAGCCGGTGCGGCTGGACGTGCGGGTGATCGCCGCCACCCATCAGGACCTGCCCGCCCTGGCCGCCGCCGGGCGCTTCCGCCCCGATCTCTACTACCGCCTCGCCGTGCTGCCCATCATCGTGCCGCCCTTGCGGGAGCGCCGCGAGGACATCCCGGCCCTGGCCCGGCACATACTGGCGGAGCTGCGCCCCGCATCGCCCCCAATCCTCACCGATGCGGCGCTGGCGCGGCTCTCGGCGCATTCCTGGCCCGGCAACGTGCGGGAGCTGCGCAACATGCTGGAGCGCGCCGCCAGCCTCACCCGCGGCGCGGTGATCGGCGCCGATGATCTTTCCCTGCCCGAGCCGCCCGCGCCCAAGGCCGCGACCGAGGCCGCCCCCGCCTCGCTGCCGGAAGCCATGGCGGCGACCGAGGCGGCGCTGATCCGCGCGGCGCTCGCCCGGGCGGATGGCAACCGGAGCATCGCCGCTCGCGCCCTCGGCATCAGCCGCCAGGCGTTGTACGACCGGCTGAAGCGCTATGGCATCGATGTCGGAAACGCCGACAGGTGATGTCGGGAAGGCGGACAGGCCCAGCCGCATCCTCGAAAAAATTCCCCAGCAATTTCAACATGATGAAGTTTGGCACGATCGATGCAGTGGTGATTTCGGGCCGGATGTTCCGGCCGCAAAGGAGACCATGATGACATCGTTCAGAAAACTGCTCGCCGCGGGCGTCGCCGCCGGCATTCTCGGCGCCGGCTCCGCCCATGCCGCCACCAGCAGCGCCGATTCGCTGCCCAGCTACACCGGCACGGTGAAGCATTTCACCATCACCCCGCGCGGCACCATCGACGGGATCATCCTGTCCAACGGGCAGGACGTGATGTTCCCGCCCTATCTCTCCACCCAGATCGCCTATGCGGTGAAGCTGGGCGATCAGGTGACCATCCACGGGCTGAAGGCGGCCTCCGAGCCGGTGGTGCAGGGCGTCTCGATCACCGATTCCGCCACCCATCGCACCGTGGTCGATAACGGCCCCGGCGCCGGTTTCGGCCCCGGCAAGCATGGCGGCGCCATGCGGCGCATGATGGTCAGCGGCAAGATCGACCAGATGCTCTACGGGCCGAAAGGCGAGCCGAACGGCGTGCTGCTCGATGACGGCACGGCGCTGCACATGCCGCCGCCGGACGTGCGCAAGCTCGGCAAGCTGCTCAAGCCGGGCAGCACCGTCGCGGCCGTCGGCAACGGCATGTCGAACGCGCTCGGCAGCGTCGTGATGGTGCACGAGATCGGCGCCTCATTCGATCATCTCACCACCATCGCCCCGCCGCGCCCGCCCAGGGGCTGGGGCCACGGCCCGATGGGCGGCCCCATGCACGGGATGATGATGCACCGGATGATGATGGAGCACATGATGCACGGGCGGATGGGCGGTCCCGGCGGGCCGGAGGGCCATCGCCCGCCGCCTCCGCCGCCCGCCAATCAGTAAGCCAGCGCGAAAAGCCGGTCCCGCATCGCGGGGCCGGCCTCACTTCATGATCACCGCCACATGGCCCTTCTCGGCGGCATAGCCGAGATAGTCGTAGCTCTTGCCGGTGGATTCGATGAATTCCCGGAACGCCTTGTATTCGTGCTGGCGCCAGCCCGGATAGTTGAAATACTCGTCGAACACGATGACCGTTCCCGGCCCGATGCGCGGCTCCAGCAGGCCCAGCACCGTCCGCGTCGATGAATAGATGTCGCAGTCGATATGGATGAAGGCCGCCGGCTCCGGGTTCTCGGCCAGGAATCGCGGCAGGGTCTCGTCGAACCAGCCCTCGTGCAGGGCGACATTCGGCGGCACCTGCGGCAGCCTGCCCTTGAGGTCGAACTTGCCCCTGGTTTCCGCCGTGCCGTGCCAGTCCTCCGGCAGCCCGCGGAAGGAATCGAAGCCGTGCACGCGGCGGGAGGTCGCCTTGCCGAGGCAGGTGATCGAGGCGCCCTTTTCCACCCCGAATTCCAGCACCATCCCCTGTTCCGGCGCGCGGGAGAGGGCGAAGCGCAGCAGGTCCAGCCGGTCGCGCCGGATCATCGCCATCTGCATGTTGGCGAGGATGTAGTCCACCGCCTCGCGCTTGGCGTGCAGCCTGAGATCGATCAGCAGATCGTTCGCGTAATAGGAATGCAGCACCTTGCGATAGGCGCGGGCGATCAGCCCCTCGCTCAGCCCGCGCGACAATATGGCCATGCTGGCTTCCTATTTCGGCAGCGGCACGCCGGCTTCCGCCAGCGCCGCCGATTGCCGCCGCGCCAGGGCCTCGGCATCGAAGTCCGCCACCGTTTCCTGGAACAGCCGGAACCAGTTGAGCTTCGCGTCGAGCCGCAGGAACACGCTGCCCAGCCCGATGGCGGAGCGGTCCATCAGCACGAATTCGCGCGGCGGCCGCACCCCGCCGGTCCGCTGCAGGCCCTGATGCACCTTCTGCGCGACGCTGCGGCCGAACTGCACGTCGTTGGTCTCCGAAATCGGCCGCACCCGGTCCTGCATCAGCGGCTCGTAGAGGAACTTCGCCCACTCGTTGAGCACGAGCAGCTTTTCCCTGGTGATGTCGGTGAATCCCCAGATCGAATAGGCGTGATGCGCCCGCTCGTCATCCCGGTCCCGCACCGCCTCGTACAGCTCGATCACCCCGGCGACGAAGCGCGGCGCGAACACCCGGATGGAGCCGAAATCCAGCAGGTTGATCCCACCATCGGGGTTGATCTGGTAATTGCCGAGATGCGGATCGCCATGGATCACCCCATAGCGGTAGAAGGGCACGTACCAGGCCCGGAACAGCGCCTGCGCCACCCGGTTGCGCGCCTCCTGATCGGGTTCCGTCTCCAGCCATTTCTGGAACCCGATGCCGTCCAGCCAGCTCATCGTCAGCAGCCGGCGGGTGGAATAGCCGTCGATCGGCTTCGGCAGGCAGATATCGGCGATCCCGTCCAGCATGATCCGGTACAGGCGCATCTGCGCCGCCTCGCGGGTGTAATCCAGCTCCTCACGCAGCCGCTCCGACAGCTCGACATAGATGTCGTCCTGGTGGATCGCGTTGTCCATGCGCTTGTATATCGCCATCGCCAGCTTGAGCTGGCGCAGATCGGCCTCCACGATGCTCGGCATGTCGGGATATTGCAGCTTGCAGGCCACGTCCGTGCCGTCCGGCAGCGCCGCCCGGTGCACCTGCCCGAGGCTGGCGGCGGCGGCGGAGGCATGGCTGAAGCGGGCGAATTTCGCTTCCCAGTCCGGCCCCAGCTCGTTCGCCATCCGCCGCCGCACGAAGGGCCAGCCCATCGGCGGCGCGTTCGCCTGCAGCTCGGCGAGCTGCGCCGCGTATTCCTCCGGCAGCGCGTCGGGAACGGTGGAGAGGAACTGCGCCACCTTCATCAGCGGGCCCTTCAGCCCGCCCAGGATCGTCTTCAGGTCCTCGGCATGGCGGGAACGGTCGGTGCGCAGGCCCAGCACCCGCGCCCCCGCCACCCGGGCGGCGATGCCGCCCACGGCGCCGGAGGTGCGGGCGAAGCGCCGCAGCTCGCCGAATATCGTGCCGTTAGTCTCAGCTTCATCGGCCATCATGATCCCCGATCGTCAATTCGCCTGCCGATGATTCGCCAGCCGATAATTCGTCGATGAACCCCTCGATGATGCCGAGCCCGCGCCGCCAGAATTGCGGATCGGCGGCGTCCAGCCCGAAGGGCGCCAGCAATTCCCGGTGCCGCTTCGTCCCGCCGGCGCGGAGCATCTCCAGATAGCGGGCGACGAATTCCTCCGCCCGCCCCTGCGCCCGCTCGTCCTGATACACGGCATAGAGGGCGTTCACCAGGCAGTCCCCGAAGGCATAGGCATAGACATAGAAGGGCGAGTGGATGAAATGCGGCACATAGGCCCAGAACATCCGGTATTCATCGGCGAAGTCGAAAACCGGGCCGAGGCTTTCCCGCTGCACTTCCAGCCAGAGCGCCGCGATCTCCTCCTGCGCCAGCTCGCGCGCGGCGCGCGCCTCGTGCAGCTTCAGCTCGAAGCGGTAGAAGGCGATCTGCCGCACCACCGTGTTCAGCATGTCCTCCACCTTCTGCGCCAGCATCAGCCGCCGCCGGCGCGGATCGGCCTCCGCCTCCAGCAGGGCGCGGAACACCAGCATCTCGCCGAACACGCTCGCCGTCTCGGCAAGCGTCAGCGGTGTTCCGGCCATCAGATAGCCCTGGCCGCCGGCCAGCACCTGATGCACGCCGTGCCCCAGCTCATGCGCCAGGGTCATTACGTCGCGCGCCTTGCCGTGATAGTTCATCAGCACGTAGGGATGCGCGGAGGGCACCGTGCCATGGGAGAAGGCGCCGCCGGACTTGCCGGGGCGCGCCGCCGCGTCGATCCAGCACCGGTCGAAGAAGCGGGAGGCGATCCCCGCCATCTCCGGGCTGAAGGCGGCATAGGCATCCAGCACCCGCCCCCGCGCCTCGGCCCAGGGAATCCGCCGGTCGTCATCCCCCGGCAGCGGCGCGTTGCGGTCCCAGTGTTCGAGATGGCCGAGCCCGAGCCATCTCGCCTTCATCTGGTAATACCGGTGCGCGAGGCGCGGATAGGAATCCGTCACCGCCCGCACCAGCGCCGCCACCACCTCGTCCTCCACCATGTTGGCGCGGTTGCGGGCGGAGGCGGGGGTGGGGTAGTTCCGCCAGCGGTCGGTCACCGCCTTGTCCTTGGCGATGGTGTTGATGATCAGCGAGAACAGCTTGACATTGCGCGCCAGCACCTGCCCGATCGCCTTCGCCGCCGCCTCGCGCCTGGCGCGGTCCGGATCGGAGAGCAGGTTGAGCGCCGCCGAAAGCGTCAGCTCCTCGCCCTCCAGCGGCACCCTGATGCCGGCGATGGTCTCGTCGAACAGGCGCGACCAGGCCGAATGCCCCGTCACCTCCTTCTCGTGCAGCAGCTTCTCCAGCTCGTCGGAAAGCTGGTGCGGGCGGAAAACCCGCAGATCGCGCAGCCAGGGGGCGAAGCGGGCCAGCGCGGCATCCTCCAGCCGCTGCTCCAGCGCCGCGTCCTCGATCCGGTTGATCTCGAGGGCGAAGAAC
>DASTAF010000435.1:0-3227 GCA_035713005.1 Acetobacteraceae bacterium | reverse complement strand
CACTCCCGAGCCGCAGGGCACCGAGATATTGCTGGAAGTCACCCATTGCGGCGTCTGCCATTCGGACCTCCATCTCTGGGAAGGCTATTACGATCTCGGCAGCGCCGGAAAATTCGACATGGCGGCGCGCGGCATCTCCCTGCCCATGGTGCTGGGGCATGAGATCGTGGGACGGGTGGTGAAATGCGGGCCGGACGCTTCGGGAGTGAAGCCGGGCGACATCCGCATCGTCTATCCCTGGGTTGGCTGCGGCGTCTGCGAGCGGTGCCGGGCCGAGGAGGACAATCTCTGCCCCAGGTCGCGCTCGATCGGAATCTTCCAGCCCGGCGGCTTCGGCTCTCACGTGCTGGCCCCGCATCCGCGCCATCTGGTCGATCCAGGCTCGCTCGATCCTGCCGTCGCCGCCACCTATGCCTGCTCGGGCATCACGGTTTTCGCCGGGATCAAGAAGCTGATGCCCTTGCAGCCGGACTCTCCCGTCGTGCTGATCGGCGCGGGCGGGCTGGGCCTGTCCGCCATCAGCATCCTGCGCGCGCTCGGCCACCGGAACATCGTCAGCGTCGATACCAGCGCTGAAAAGCGGGAAGCCGCGGCCCGCGCCGGCGCCACCGCCACGGTGGACGGCAATGCCGAGAAACTCTCCCGCGCCATCATCGAGGCCTGCGGCGGCTCTCCCTCCGCGATCCTCGACCTGGTCAACGGCTCCGGCACCGCCCGCGCCGCCTACGAATCGCTGGCCAAGGGCGGCAAGCTGGTCATGGTCGGGCTGTTCGGCGGCGAACTCACCATTCCCCTCCCCTTCATGCCCATTCGCGCCCTCACCCTGCAGGGCAGCTTCGTCGGCACGCCAGGGGATCTGCGGGAGCTGGTCGCCCTCGCCCAATCCGGAGGGCTCGCCAGGCTGCCCATCGAGACCATGCCGCAGCGGGAGGCGGATGCCGCCCTGCAGCGGCTGAGGCAGGGCAAGGTCACCGGGCGCCTCGTCCTGGTCGCGGAAGGCGTTTGATCACCAAGTTCGAGTATCTGATCGCGCTGGCGCGGGAGAAGAATTTCAGCCGCGCCGCCGAGGCCTGCAGCGTGTCCCAGCCCACCTTCTCCGCCGGCATCCGCTCGCTGGAGGAGGAGCTGGGCATTCCGCTGGTCGAGCGCTCCTCGCGCTTCAAGGGCTTCACGCCGGAGGGCGAGCGGGTGCTGGACTGGGCGCGGCGCATCGCCGGAGACGTGCGGGCGATGCGCGCGGATATCGGTGCGCTCAAGCGCGGTCTGACCGGCTTATTGCGCATAGCGGCCATTCCCACCGCGCTTGCCACCATCACCGAGCTCACCACCCCCTACCGCGCCCGCCATCCGGGAGTGCGCTTCTCGATCCAGTCCTGCACCTCCAACGAGGTGCTCCGGCGGCTGGAGAATTTCGAGGTCGATGCCGGCCTCACCTATCTGGACAACGAGCCGATCGGCCGCACGCGGGTGATCCCCTTCTATCAGGAGCGCTACCGGCTGCTGACCTCGGCGGACGCGCCGCTCGGCCACCGGGACCGCGTCACCTGGGCGGAGGTGGGCAAGATCCCGCTCTGCCTGCTGACGCCGGACATGCAGAACCGGCGCATCATCAACCGCCTGCTGAGCAATTCCGGGGTCGAGCCGGAACCGACGCTGGAGAGCAACTCCATCGTCGTGCTGGTATCCCATGTCCAGACCGGGCGCTGGGCCTGCGTGCTGCCGGAGAAGCTGGCGCAGATTTTCGGGCTTACCGCCAAGCTGCGCACCATCCCCATCGTCGCTCCCGAGGAGGTTCACATGGTCGGGCTGGTGCTGCCGGACCGCGATCCGCTCTCGCCCCTGGTTGCGGCGCTGGTCCACGAAGCCCAAATATTGCAAAAGGACATAGCTGGCGGACGATAGGATTTCTCTATCGTACCATGCAAGTTCTTTCTTGTTTTCCTGATCAAAATCGCCGATCTTGTATAAAGTATATAAACCTGATCGTTGCTACGGGTGGAAGCCAAATAGATGACCACAACCAATGAACAGCATAATCCGGGGCGTTACGACGAGGAGACGGCGCGCCGGATCATCGAGCCCTTCCTCGACAAGGAAGGCGCATTGCTGCCCATCCTGCACGCGCTTCAGCACGAGTTCGGCTATATCCCGCTCGAGGCGGAGGCGCTGCTCGCCTCGATGCTGAACCTCTCCCGCGCCGACGTCCATGGCGTGGTCAGCTTCTATCATGATTTCCGCCGCCAGCCCGCCGGGCGCCATGTGCTGAAGATCTGCCGCGCCGAGGCCTGCCAGTCGATGGGTGGCGAGGCCAATGCGCGCGGCCTGCTCGATGCGCTCGGGCTGGACTGGGGCGGCACCACCCCCGATGGCCGGATCACCGTGGAGGCGATATACTGCCTCGGCCTGTGCGCGACCTCCCCGGCCGCCATGCTGGACGGCGAACCCTATGCCCGGCTCAAGGCGGGCGAGCTGGAAACCTTGGTGGCAGAGGCCGCATGATGAAGATTTTCGTTCCCAATGATGCCGCCGCCGTCGCGGTCGGCGCCGACCGAGTCGCCAAGGCAATCGCTTCCGAGGCCCGCTCGCGCAATATTGATATCACCATCATCCGCAACGGCTCGCGCGGCATGTTCTGGCTGGAGCCGCTGGTGGAAGTGTCCACCTCTTCCGGCCGCACCGGCTACGGCCCCGTGAAGCCTTCGGATGTCGCCTCGCTCTTCGATGCCGGTTTCCTTGACGGCAAGCCCCATGCCACCAGCCTCGGCATGGTGGAGGAAATCCCGTTCTTCAAGCGCCAGACCCGGCTGACCTTCGCCCGGGCGGGGATCACCGACCCGATCTCGCTCGATGACTATCGCGCGCATGGCGGCTACAAGGGGCTGGAGAAAGCCATCAGCATGGGCCCTGCCGCCATCGTCACCACGGTGAAGGAATCCGGCCTGCGCGGCCGGGGTGGCGCGGGCTTCCCCACCGGCATCAAGTGGGAGACCGTGGCGCGCGCGCCGGGCGAGCAGAAATACGTCGTCTGCAATGCCGACGAGGGCGATAGCGGCACCTATGCCGACCGGATGATCATGGAAGGCGACCCCTTCGTGCTGATCGAGGGCATGACCATCGCCGGCATCGCCGTCGGCGCCACCAAGGGCTATATCTACGCCCGCGCCGAATATCCGCACGGCATCGCCGCCACCAACAAGGCCATCGCCACCGCCTACCGCGCCGGCCTT
>DASTAF010000434.1:0-4167 GCA_035713005.1 Acetobacteraceae bacterium | reverse complement strand
AGGCAGCCCGCCGGCGAAGTTCATCCATGACGAGGAAGGGCGGCGCGGCCAGGCGGTTTCCTCGCTGGTCTGCGGCGGGTGCATCGTCTCGGGTGCCTCGCTGCGGCGCAGCCTGCTGTTCAGCCGGGTGCGGGTGAACTCATTCTCTCAGGTGAACGCGGCGGTCATCCTGCCGGATGTCGATATCGGGCGGCATGCCCGTCTCACCAACGTGGTCATCGACCGGGGCGTGCGGATACCGGAGGGGCTGGTGGTGGGTGAGGATCCGGAGCTTGACGCGTCCCGGTTCCGCCGCACCGACAAGGGCGTCTGCCTGATCACCAAGCCGATGATCCGCCGGCTGGAAAACGCGTGAAGGTTCTGTCGGTCGGCTCGGAAATCTACCCGCTGGTCAAGACCGGCGGGCTGGCTGACGTGCTGGGCGCCCTGCCCGCCGCCCTCGCTGCCGAGGGGATCGAGACACGAACCCTGGTGCCAGGTTATCCGGCGGTGATGGCGGCGCTGGACCGGGCGGAGACAGTGGTGGAGCTGCCGGATCTGTTCGGCGGCGAGGCAAAAATATTAGCGGCCGCGTCGGCAGGACTGCCGCTTTTCGTGCTGGACGCGCCGCATCTCTACGCCCGGCCCGGCAATCCCTACGCGGATGCATCGGGCTATGACTGGGCGGATAACGGGTTGCGCTTCGCCGCCCTCGCCCGCGCGGCGGCGGAGATCGGCAATGGCGCGCTGGAGGGCTTCCGGCCCGATATCGTCCACGCGCATGACTGGCAGGCGGGGCTGGCGCCGGCCTATCTGCACTATGCAGGCGGCCAGCGGCCGCGCACGGTGATGACCATCCACAACCTCGCCTATCAGGGCCAGTTTCCGGCCTATCTGATGGGATTTCTCGGCCTGCCGCCCGAATCCTACGCGATGGAGGGCGTCGAATACTATCAGTCGGTCGGGTATCTGAAGGCGGGGCTGCAATTTGCTGACGCGATCACCACCGTCTCGCCCAGCTATGCCGCCGAGTTGCAGACCGAGGCGGGCGGGATGGGGCTGACCGGGTTGTTCCGCCGCCGCTCCGCCTTCCTGCACGGAATTCTCAACGGGATCGATACCGGCATCTGGAATCCAGAGCGGGACTCGCTGATCGCCGCACGCTTCGCTACGGAGAATCTCCCGGCGCGGCGGGAAAACAAGGCAGCCCTGCAGCGGCGCCTGGGGCTCGCGCCGGAGCCGGAGACGCTGCTTTTCGCGGTGGTGAGCCGGCTGGCCTGGCAGAAGGGGCTCGATCTTCTGCACGATGTCCTGCCGGTGCTGGAGGAGATGGGCGCGCAGCTCGCGGTGCTCGGCTCGGGAGAGGCGGCGCTGGAAGCGGCCTATCTGGCGGCGGCGCGCGCGCGTCCCGAACGCATCGCCTGCGTCATCGGCTTCGACGAGGAACTGGCCCATCTGATGCAGGCAGGGGCGGATGCGGTGCTGGTGCCCTCCCGCTTCGAGCCTTGCGGCCTGACTCAGATGATCGCGCAGCGCTATGGCGCCGTCCCGGTAGTGGCGCGGGTGGGTGGGCTGGCCGATACGGTGATCGACGCCAACGAGATCGCACTTGATGCCCATGCCGCGACAGGGGTGCAATTCGCCCCGGTGGCGGCGGAGATGCTGGCCATCGCGCTGAACCGCACGGCGCGGCTCTGGAAGGACCGGGAAGCGTGGCGGCGGATGCAGCGCAACGGCATGAAGGCGGATTTCTCCTGGGCGCGGCCGGCACGGCATTATGCTGAACTCTACCGGGGCCTGCTCGCCTGATCACTCCGCCGGCATGGCGGCGATGCGCCGGGCGCGGCGCCTGCCGAAGCCAGCGAGCGCCAGATAAATGACCGGGGTGGTGTAGAGCGTCAGCGCCTGGCAGACGATCAGCCCGCCGATGACCGCGACGCCGAGCGGCTGGCGCAGTTGATAGCCGGTGCCGACGGCGAAGGCGAGCGGCAGAGCGCCGAGCATGGCGGCGAGAGTGGTCATCATGATCGGGCGGAACCGCTCCAGGCAGGCTTCCCGCACCGCCTCGCGCGGCGGCAGGCCCAGTTCCCGCTCGGCATTGAGGGCGAAATCCACCAGCATGATGCCGTTCTTCTTCACGATGCCCATGAGCAGAAAGATCGCGATCATCCCGATCACCGACATCGGGATGCCGGTGATCAGCAGGGCGAGCAGGGCGCCGACCCCGGCGGAGGGCAGGGTGGAGAGGATGGTGAGCGGCTGGGTCAGGCTCTCGTAAAGGACGCCGAGCACGATGTAGATGGCGATGAAGGCGGCGGCGATCAGCAGCGGCTCCTGCTGCAGCGACTTCAGGAAATATTTGGCGTTGCCGCCGAACTGGATATGCACGTCCGGCGGCAGACCCATCCCCGCGATCGCCTTCTGTACCCCCGCCACCGCCGGGCCGAGCGAGGCGCCGGGGGCGAGGTTGAAGCTGATCGTCGAGGCGGGGATGCCGTCCTGGTGGCGGACGGAAAGCGGCGCCGTGGCGCGGGTGAAGCGCGCCACCTGCCGCAGCGGCACCGGACCGCCGCTGCCGGGGACGAAGATCTTGTCGAGCTGGATCGGCGCCCGGTCGAGCGCGGCGCCCACGGTCAGCACCACCTGATACTGGTTCTGCGCCTGATAGATGCGCGAGATCTGCCGCTGGGCATAGGCATTGTCGAGCGCCGCGTCGATGGCGGCGACGGAGACGCCGAGCCGCGCTGCCGCGCTGCGGTCGATCTCGACGGTGATCTGCGTCTGCGCCTTGTCCTGGTCGGAGGAGACGTTGTTGATCGTCTTTAGCCCGCGCAGCCTGGCGATGATCTGGTTGGTGACCTTGTCGAGATCGGTGAGCGACGGGTCGAGCACGGCGAAGCTGTATTCGCCGCCGGTGGACTTGCCGCCGACGAAGATGTCCTGCGCCACGTTCATGTAGGTGCTGATGCCGGGGATTTTCGAGAGCCGCTTCTGCAGCTCGACGATGACCTGCTGCGCCGAGACCTTGCGCTCCGAGAGCGGCTTCAGCCCGATGATCAGGTTGCCGCGGTTGGCGGTGGAGAAGCCGTTGGTCACCCCGGCGCTGGAGCTGACGGTGGCGATGGCGGGATTCTGCAGCAGCACGTTCACCACCTGCTTCTGCAGCCGTTCCATCCGGTCGAAGGAGACGTTGGAGGCGGCGATGGTCTGGCCGAGGATGAGGCCGGTATCCTCTTCCGGGATGAAGGCCTTGGGAACCCTGATGTAGAGAAAGATGGTCAGGACGATCGTCGCCGCGAAAAGGGCGAGCATCAGCCAGCTCCGCGCCAATGCCCAGTCCAGGCTGCGCGCATAGGCCTCCACGGTGCGGCGGTAGCTGCGGTCGATCCAGAGCGAGAGGCGGGATTCCCGGCCGATCTTGGGCGTGCGGCCCATGAAATGGGCGCAGATCATCGGGGTGACGGTGAGCGAGATCAGCCCGGAGATGGCGATGGCGACCGAGAGGGTCATCGCGAATTCGTAGAACAGGCTGCCGACGATGCCGCCCATCAGGGTGAGCGGCAGGAAGACGACGATCAGCGAGACGGTGATGGAGAAGACGGTGAAGCCGATTTGCCTCGCCCCGATCAGCGCCGCCTCGACGCCGGAGATCCCGCGTTCATGCTGCGCCACGATGTTCTCGATCATCACGATGGCGTCGTCCACCACGAAGCCGACCGAGATGGTCAGGGCGAGCAGGGAGAAATTGTCGAGCGAGAAGCCAAGCGCCCACATGGCGGCGACGGTGCCGGCGAGCGACAGCGGCACGGTGACGCCGGCGGCGATGGTGGGGGTGACGCGGCGCATGAACAGGGTGACGACGGCCAGCACCAGCAGGATGGTGACGAGCAGCGTGAGCTGGATGTCCGAGACGCTGGCGCGGATGGTCGCCGTGCGATCGGTGAGGATGGAGAGATGGATGGCGGGCGGCAGCCATTGCGAGACCTGCGGCAGCAGCTTCCGGATTCCTTCCACCGTGTTGATCACGTTGGCCGAGGAGGTCTTGGTGATGGCGAGGATGATGGCGGGCTTGCGCCCGTCCGTCGCGGCGAGCTGGTTATTGGCGACGCCGTTCACCACCGAGGCGACATCGGAGAGCCGCAGCAGCGAGCCGCCCTTCGCTTTCAGCACGATGCGGCCATATTCCGC
>DASTAF010000433.1:0-2693 GCA_035713005.1 Acetobacteraceae bacterium | reverse complement strand
TGGCGACGATGGCGAGAATCTCTCCGACGCGCGGATCGGCGGTTTCGGGCGTCGCCATCTGCTCTCCTTCCATCTGCTGAATGGAAAAGAGATGAGGCGGAAGGCCGGAATGGCAAGCCTATTCCGGCTCGATCCGCCTGGGCAGGGGCGGATGCAGGTTCAGCCCCATCGGATCGTCGAGCGCCCAAAGCAGGGCCACCGCATGCTGGCGGGCGCAAGCCGCCCTGATGGCGGCGAGCCAGTTCGCCCGCGCCCTCGGGTTCAGCCGGCGGCTGGCGCCATATTCGCCGAGGATCAGCTTCATGCGATGCGCCCGCGCCCAGGAAGCCGCCTTGGCAATTCCGGCGCCGATGCCGCGGGCATCCGGCCTGGTGGCGCAATAATAACGGATGACCGCCTGGGTCTGCGCGTCAGCGGTGGATCGCGCCGCCAAGGCGCACCGCGCCGCATCGGTCACCGGAAAGGGCAGGCGCGCCAGCGCCGCATGATCGAGGGCCGGATCGAAGGCACCGAGCGAGGTGAGCAGGGCGGGCTCGTAATCGTGCACATCCAGGGCGAGGCGCGCATCCCTGGGCGGCTGCAGCTTCGCAAGCCCGTTCATGCCGCTCCAGTCCGGCCCGGTGACGAGGATCGTCGCCCGCGGCAGGGCGGCGCGGATGATCGCCACCACCCGGTCCTGCAGTGCGTTCCACCGTGCCTCCTGGCCGGCGAATACCGGCTCGTTCAGCGTCTCCGGCACGATCCGGCGCTGATCCAGCCCGCGCAGGGCCGGCGCCACGCGGTGCCAGAAGGCGATCAGCGGCGCGGGATCGCGTTCCAGCTTCCAGCCATTCTGGGTGGGAGCGACGATTACGGTTAGTCCCGCGGCGCTGGCCCGGCGTAGGGCGGCGACGAGGCTGGCGAGGCCTCCCGGCGAGGCGACCAGCGCGGGATCGACCGGGATGCGGATATAGGCATAGCCCGCGCGCCCGATCCGCCGCAGGTCCGGGCGGCTCAGATAGCGCTCCATCGCGGCTGGGGAAGGATTATACGGGTAGCGAAACCAGTGGGCGATGTTCAGCCCGAGGAGCGCGGGCGCCGGACGCGCCGGGGTGGCACGCAGCGGCGGCAGGATCGCCAGCAGCGCCAGGAGGAATATCTTCGCCAGGCCAGGCCGCGAAGGGCGCATCGGATCGAGGGAAAGCGGCTCAGTCCTTATTGCCGAGCCACCACTTCACCGGCTCCGGCTCCGGCTCGTCCTCCGTCCGCAGCTTCTCGGCCTTCGCCACCGAGCGGGTGCTCTTCGCGAGGGCGCGGGGACGCGAGGGCGCGGCGCGCAGCTTCGCCACCGGGGCGGCCGCCCTGGCCTGACGTTCCTCCAGCAGTTCGGCTTCCAGATTCCTGATCTGCTGCCTGGCCTCGTCCAGCTCGCTGCTCAGCGAGGCGGACCGTGCCTCCTGCTCATTGATGCGGCCGCGCAGGGATTCGATGGTCTCGGCATCCGCCTGATGCCTGGCGCGCGCCTCGTCCAGCGCCAGCCCCGCATGGGCGAGCTTGGTCTGCAGCGCCGCCGCCTGGGCCTGGCTCTCCTGCAGGGCACGATCGGCTCGCTCGCGCCGCCCCTGCTCCTCCGCCAGCCCATCCCGCTGCTCGGCGGGGGCAGGCGCCTGCCTGGCTTCGGCCGCGAGGGCCGGAAAGAGCTGCTGCGCCGCCGTGCGTTGGGCGCGGTCGCGCCGCCCCTGCACATGCACCACCTGCACCTCCCCATCCTGCACGAAGCGATGCTTGCGCGAGGCCTGCTGGGGCTCGGGCTGGGGGCGCGTCGGGCGCCGGGACGCCGCCCGCTGCCCCGATCCCTGCTGTCCCGAACCTTGCTGTCCCGAACCTTGCTGCCCTGAAGCCTGTTGTCCGGAAGAGTGGGACGAACCGCCGCCTAGTTGCTCCAGCGCGCGGCGCATCCGTTCTTCGGAAGCATCGCCCGCGGAGTCGGCAGCCTGCCGCTCGTGCGGCCCGGCAGGCGCAAGGGTCATTTTCTCCACCATGATTGAATTGTCTCACCTTGAGATAAGAGAGATTACGAGAATATTTCCGTCCGGAAGCTCACTGAAATCGGCAAGATAATTGAATCTGGCGATGCAATGTTCGGAGGTCAGGCGGAACATAACACGAATCGCATAGATTTCAAACTGCTAACCGAAGCGGCTCCGGCCGGCTTCATGGCCCGCTTCATGATGGTGGAGAAGGACCGGCCCCGCCGGTCCCTTGACGGCGAGCCGGCTCAGCCGGCGGCGGCGTCCACCATCGCCTGGGCGGCGATCAGCCGGTCCGAGGCGAGGCGATAGGCTTCGGCATCCTCGATGCTGGTGGCGGCCAAAGCGCGCTCCGCCGCCTCCAGATCCTCCGCCGCCCGGCGCGGGTCGAGATCGGCCAGCCTGATGATGGCATCGGCGAGGACAGTACAGCTTGTTTCGGTTACTTCGGCAAAGCCGCCCGATACGAAGAAGCGGTCGGTTATTCTTTCGCCTTCATAAAGGTCGATCACCCCGCCGCGCAGGCTGGTGATGAGCTTGGAATGCTCCGGCAGGATGCCGAGATCCCCTTCCGTGCCGGGAATCACCACCATGTCCACCGGGCGCGCCAGCAGCAGCTTCTCCGGGCTGATGATCTCGAGCGCTAACGGCATGTCCGGCCTATACCGTCGCGTTCATCTGCTC
>DASTAF010000432.1:0-10377 GCA_035713005.1 Acetobacteraceae bacterium | reverse complement strand
GCGCGCGGCACGCCGGTGAATGTCGGCGAGGCGGTGGGCGTCATCGCGGCGCAATCCATCGGCGAGCCGGGCACGCAGCTGACCATGCGCACCTTCCATATCGGCGGCGCCGCCCAGCGCGGGGCGGAGCAGTCGAGCGTGGAGGCCAGCCATGACGGCACGGTGACGATCAAGAACCGCAACGTGGTGGCCAATTCGGCGGGTGCGCCGGTGGTGATGAGCCGCAATTGCGAGATCGCCATCACCGATGCCGGCGGGCGCGAGCGTGCGCGCTTCCGCGTGCCATACGGCGCGCGGCTGCTCGCGGATGAGGGCCAGCAGATCAGCCGCGGCGACAAGCTCGCCGAGTGGGACCCGTACACCCTGCCGATCATCACCGAGCGGGCCGGCAAGGTGGAATATGCCGATCTGATCGACGGCGTCACCCTGATCGAGCGGATCGACGAGGTGACCGGCCTCGCCTCGAAGGTGGTGGTGGACTACAAGCAGTCGGCGCGGGGCGCCGATCTCAGGCCCCGGCTGCTGCTGAAGGATGAGAGCGGCGAGATCGCCCGGCTCGCGAACGGCGCGGAGGCGCGGTATTTCCTCTCGCCGGATTCGATCCTGTCGATCGAGAACGGGACGACCGTCTTCGCGGGCGACGTGCTGGCGCGAATCCCGCGCGAGGGCAGCAAGACCCGCGACATCACCGGCGGCCTGCCGCGGGTGGCGGAGCTGTTCGAGGCGCGCCGGCCGAAGGATCACGCGATCATCGCGGAGACCGACGGCAGGGTGGAGTTCGGCAAGGATTACAAGGCCAAGCGCCGGATCATCGTCAAGAACGACGAGACCGGCGAGGAGACCGAGTATCTGGTGCCGAAGGGCAAGCACGTCTCGGTGCAGGAGGGCGACTACGTGCTGCGGGGCGATCCGCTGGTCGATGGCCCGCGCGTGCCGCACGACATCCTCCGGGTCATGGGCGTGGAGGCGCTGTCCGACTACCTCGTGAACGAGATTCAGGACGTGTATCGTCTGCAGGGCGTGAAGATCAACGACAAGCATATCGAGGTCGTGGTCCGGCAGATGCTGCAGAAGATCGAAATCCTGGACCCGGGCGACACCACCTTCCTGGTGGGCGAGCTGGTCGACCGCATCGAGTTCGACGCGGAGAACGAGCGCCGCACCCAGGCCGATGAGCGGCCCGCCCAGGGCGCGCCGGTGCTGCAGGGCATCACCAAGGCCAGCCTGCAGACGCAGAGCTTCATCAGCGCCGCCTCCTTCCAGGAGACGACGCGGGTGCTGACCGAGGCGGCGACGGCGGGCAAGGTGGATTCGCTGTCCGGGCTGAAGGAGAACGTCATCGTCGGGCGGCTGATCCCGGCGGGCACCGGCAGCGTGATGAACCGGATGCGCTCGGTGGCGGCCGGACGCGACCAGCGCGCGCTGGCGACCGAACGCCCGGCCTTGCCGCGGCGGGAGGATGTCGCCGCCGAATAACAGCGGTAATATCAGCCATGCTTACAGGCGCCGGCGGTTCTTCCGCCGGCGTTTTTTTTGTGCATCACATCCGCCGCGTTCCGGTTTTTTTCTTTCACTTCCGGTATTTTCCCCAGCAAGGAAGCGGGAGGATCGCGGGGATGCCGCCGCCGCGCGAAGGCGCGCCGGGTAATTTTGCCGCCCGCGCTTGACTCACGACCGGCCTGCCCTTATGCGTCACCACCTCAGCGGAACCGGGATCGCCGGCGTCGCGTTGCTCATAAAGTCTTTCGCCTGTGGCGCCGCCATCCGTATCCACGGACCGGCTCAGGCCGCGGGTCAGACAAATCCGCAAGCGGGAGCACTCCCGCCTTGTGGCGTTTTTCATGAGCATCGGGGCGGGCGGTCCGGTTGGCAGGGAAGAAGGATCAGGATCGAACATGCCGACCACGAATCAGATGATCGCCAAGGGGCGTGAACCGCGCGCGAAGCGCAACAAGGTGCCCGCGCTCGAAGGCTGCCCGCAGAAGCGCGGCGTCTGCACCCGCGTCTATACGACCACGCCGAAGAAGCCGAACTCGGCGCTTCGCAAGGTCGCGAAGGTGCGCCTCACCAACGGGTTCGAGGTGGTGAGCTACATTCCCGGCGAGGGGCATAACCTGCAGGAGCATTCGGTCGTGCTGATCCGCGGCGGCCGCGTGAAGGACCTGCCGGGCGTGCGCTATCACATCCTGCGCGGCGTGCTCGACACTCAGGGCATCGCCAAGCGCCGCCAGCGCCGTTCGCTCTACGGCGCCAAGCGTCCGAAGTAAGGAGACCAGCAGTGAGCCGACGTCACCGCGCCGTTAAGCGTGAAGTTCTGCCGGACGCCAAGTTCGGCGATATCGTCATCAGCCGTTTCATGAACGTGCTGATGTATGACGGCAAGAAGTCCGCCGCCGAGAGCATCGTCTATGGCGCGCTCGACGTGCTGAAGAAGCGCGGCGGCCCGAACGCCGATCCGGTGCGCCTGTTCCACGAGGCGCTCGACAACGTGAAGCCCGCCATCGAGGTGCGCTCCCGCCGAGTCGGCGGCGCCACCTACCAGGTGCCGGTCGAGGTGCGGACCGACCGCCGGCAGGCGCTGGCGATTCGCTGGATCATCGAGGCCTCGCGCAAGCGCGGCGAGCACACGATGGAGGACCGGCTTTCGAACGAATTGCTTGACGCCGTCAACAATCGCGGTGCCGCCGTCAAGAAGCGTGAGGACACGCACCGCATGGCCGAGGCGAACAAGGCCTTCAGCCACTACCGCTGGTAAGTTTTACAGTAACCCCCTTTCTGGCGCCGACTACGCACGGAGAAAGAACAGATGGCCAAAGCTAAATTCGAGCGGAACAAGCCGCACTGCAATATCGGGACGATCGGTCACGTCGATCACGGCAAGACCTCCCTGACCGCGGCGATCACCAAGGTGCTCGCGAAGACCGGCGGCGCGACCTTCACCGCCTACGACCAGATCGACAAGGCGCCGGAAGAGCGCGCCCGCGGCATCACCATCGCGACGGCGCATGTGGAATACGAGACCAAGAACCGCCATTACGCCCATGTGGACTGCCCCGGACACGCCGACTACGTGAAGAACATGATCACGGGTGCCGCGCAGATGGACGGCGCCATCCTGGTGGTTTCCGCCGCCGACGGCCCGATGCCGCAGACGCGCGAGCACATCCTGCTCGCCCGTCAGGTCGGCGTGCCGGCGCTGGTGGTGTTCCTCAACAAGATGGACATGGCGGACCCCGACCTGGTCGAGCTGGTCGAGATGGAAGTGCGCGACCTGCTGAACAAGTATGATTTCCCGGGCGACGACATTCCCATCATCAAGGGCTCGGCCCTCTGCGCCCTGGAAGACCGCGAGCCGGAGATCGGCGAGCAGGCGATCCTGGAGCTGATGACGCAGGTCGATGCCTATATCCCGCAGCCCGAGCGCGCCAAGGACAAGCCGTTCCTGATGCCGGTCGAGGACGTGTTCTCGATCTCCGGCCGCGGCACCGTCGCGACCGGGCGCGTCGAGCGCGGCATCATCAAGGTGGGCGACGAAGTCGAGATCGTCGGCATCAAGGCGACCACCAAGACCACGGTGACCGGCGTCGAGATGTTCCGCAAGCTGCTCGATCAGGGCGAGGCGGGCGACAACATCGGCGCGCTGCTGCGCGGCACCAAGCGCGAGGATATCGAGCGCGGCCAGGTGCTCGCGGCTCCGGGCTCGATCACCCCGCACACCAAGTTCCAGGGCCAGGCCTATATCCTGACCAAGGAAGAGGGCGGCCGCCACACCCCGTTCTTCACCAACTACCGCCCGCAGTTCTACTTCCGCACCACCGACGTTACCGGCGTGGTGCAGCTTGAGCAGGGCACGGAGATGGTGATGCCGGGCGACAACGTGACGATCGAGGTCGAGCTGATCGCGCCGATCGCCATGGACGAGGGCCTGCGCTTCGCGATCCGCGAGGGCGGCCGGACCGTGGGTTCGGGCGTCGTCGCGAAGATCACGAAGTAGGCGGATGAACTGAGGTGGAACGCGGCGGGCTCCGGCCTGCCGCGCTCCCGGCTTCCGATACGCATTCTGTGAAAGAGTTTTAGGGTTCGATTATGGACAGCCAGAATATCCGCATTCGCCTCAAGGCGTATGATCACCGCGTGCTGGACAACAGCACCAAGGAGATCGTCAATACGGCGAAGCGTACGGGCGCGCGTGTCCGGGGGCCGATTCCGCTGCCGACGCATATCGAGCGGTTCACGGTGAACCGCTCGCCGCATGTGGACAAGAAGAGCCGCGAGCAGTTCGAGATCCGGACCCACCGCCGGCTGCTCGACATCGTCGAGCCGACGCCGCAGACCGTGGACGCGCTGATGAAGCTCGACCTGGCGGCGGGCGTCGATGTCGAGATCAAGATCTGAGGGTACGATGCGCACTGGTATCATCGCAAAGAAGCTGGGGATGACCCGGCTGTTCAAAGAGGACGGCACGCATGTGCCGGTGACCGTGCTGCATATGGACGAGGTGCGGGTGGTTGCCGCGCGCACCGTCGAATCCGACGGCTATGCCGCGGTCCAGCTCGGCTGGGGCACCGCGAAGCCGAAGAACGTGACCAAGCCGAACAAGGGGCATTTCGCGAAGGCGAAGGTCGAGCCGGCGCTGAAGCTCGCCGAGTTCCGGGTCGCGGAGGATGCGGTGCTGGAGCCGGGGCAGGTCGTCTCGCCGGCGCATTTCACCGTCGGCCAGCAGGTCGATGTCGCCGGCATCTCCAAGGGCAAGGGTTTCGCCGGGGCGATGAAGCGGTGGAACTTCCGCGGCCTCGAAGCCTCGCACGGCGTTTCGATCAGCCATCGCAGCCACGGCTCGACCGGCAACCGCCAGGACCCGGGCCGGACCTTCAAGAACAAGAAGATGGCCGGGCATCTCGGCGGCGAGCGCGTCACCACCCTTAATCTCGAGATCGCGGCGGTGGATGCCGAGCGCGGCCTGCTGATGGTGCATGGGGCGGTGCCGGGCGCGAAGGGCGGCTATGTGCTGGTGCGCGACGCGATCAAGGGCGAGCGTCCCGCCGATGCGGCCTATCCGGCCGCGCTGAAGGGCTGAGGAAAATGCAGATCGATATCACATCGCTGGATGGCGACCGCGCCAATGGCGAACTCGGCCAGGCGGAGCTGCCGGACGAGATTTTCGCGGTGAAGCCGCGCCCGGACATCATCGCCCGCGTGGTTCACTGGCAGCTGGCCCGGCGCCGCGCCGGCACCCACAAGGTGAAGGGGATGGGCGAGGTGCAGGGCACCACCAAGAAGCCCTATCGCCAGAAGGGCACCGGCAATGCCCGCCAGGGCAGCCTGCGGGCGCCGCAGTTCCGCACCGGCGGCGTGGTGCACGGGCCGGTGCCGCGCGATCATGGCTATTCGCTGAACAAGAAGGTGCGCCGCCTCGGCCTGCTTTCCATCCTGTCGCAGAAGGCGGCGGAGGGCAGGCTGGTGGTTCTGGACGCCGCTTCCGGCGTGACCAGGACGAAGGAGTTGGCGGCGAAATTCGTCGAGCGCGGCTGGGGCTCGACCCTGATCGTGGATGCGGCGGTGGATACCGGCTTCGCCCTGGCGAGCCGCAATTTCCGCAACGTCGATATCCTGCCGGTCATTGGCGCCAACGTATACGACATCCTGCGCCACGACACGCTGGCCATCACCCGGGCCGGGCTCGAAGGGCTGAAGGAGCGGCTGGGTGAAGGCCGCACCGGCGAGGAGCAGGCGGCATGAGCGAGACCAAGACCACGGGCGCCGCGAAATCCGGCCCCAGCCTTTCCCGCGCGGCGATGTACGACATCATCCGCAGCCCGGTGATCACCGAGAAGGCGACGGCGCTTTCCGAGCGCAACCAGTTCGTCTTCCGCGTCGCTCTTTCCGCCTCGAAGCCGGAAATCAAGGTGGCGGTCGAGGGGCTGTTCGGGGTGAAGGTGCTGGGCGTGAACACGCTGGTGCTGAAGGGCAAGACCAAGAAATTCCGCGGCCGCGACGGCCGCCGCTCGGACGTGAAGAAGGCTTTCGTGACCCTTGCCGAGGGCCAGTCGATCGACTTCACCGCCGGGCTTGCGTGAGGCGAGACGGAACATGGCACTGAAACACTACAACCCGGTCACGCCCAGCCTTCGCGGCACGGTGCTGGTGGACCGGACCGAGCTCTGGCACGGCAAGCCGGTCAAGGGGCTGACGGAAGGCAAGTCGTCGAGCGGCGGCCGCAACAATCATGGCCGCGTCACCAGCCGGTTCCGGGGCGGTGGCCACAAGCGCGCCTATCGCATGGTCGATTTCAAGCGCCGCAAGTTCGACGTGCCGGCGACGGTGGAGCGGCTGGAATATGACCCGAACCGTTCCGCCTTCATCGCCCTGCTGAAGTACGAGGATGGGGAGCTGGCCTATATCCTGGCGCCGCAGCGCCTGCGGGCGGGCGATCAGGTGATCTCCGGCCAGCGCGTCGACATCAAGCCCGGCAATGCCATGCCGCTGGCGGCGATCCCGGTCGGCACCATCATCTACAATATCGAGATGAAGCCGGGCGCGGGCGGCAAGATGGCACGCTCGGCGGGAACCTTCGCGCAACTGGTCGGCAAGGACCAGGGATATGCGCAGGTGAAGCTGATGTCCGGCGAGCTGCGGCTGGTGCGGGCCGATTGCATGGCCTCGATCGGCGCGGTTTCGAACCCGGACCACCAGAACCAGCAGCTCGGCAAGGCCGGGCGCAGCCGCTGGCTGGGCCGCAAGCCGCATAACCGCGGCGTGACGATGAACCCGGTCGATCATCCGCATGGCGGCGGCGAAGGCCGCACCTCCGGCGGGCGCCATCCGGTGACGCCCTGGGGCAAGCCGACCAAGGGCGCCAAGACACGTTCAAACAAGCGCACGGATGACATGATCATCCGCCGCGGCAAGACCGGAAAGGGCTGAGCCATGGCACGTTCCGTATGGAAGGGCCCGTTCGTGGACGGGTATCTGCTCAACAAGGCCGAAGCCTCCCGCGCCTCGGGCCGCAACGAGATCATCCGCATCTGGTCACGCCGCTCGACCATCCTGCCGCAATTCGTCGGGCTGACCTTCGGCGTCTATAACGGCCGGAAGTTCCTGCCGGTGCAGGTGAACGAGAACATGGTGGGGCACAAGTTCGGTGAGTTCTCGCCGACGCGCACCTTCACCGGGCATTCGTCGGACAAGAAAGCGAAGCGGGGCTGAGATGAGCAAACCGAATCATCCCCGCATGCTGGCGGACAACCAGGCCGAGGCGGTGGCGCGCAACCTCCGCGTCAGCCCGCGCAAGCTCAACGTGGTGGCCGCCTCCATCCGCAATCTTCCGGCGGGCAGGGCCGTGGCCTCACTCACCTTCTCGAAGCGGCGCATCGCCGGGCAGGTGAAGAAGACGCTGGAAAGCGCGATCGCCAATGCCGAGAACAATCACCAGCTCGACGTGGACCGCCTCGTGGTCACCACCGCCGAGGTCGGCCGCGCCATCGTGATGCGGCGCTTCCATGCCCGCGGGCGCGGCAAGGCGGCGCGGGTGGAAAAGTGGTTCAGCCATCTGCGCATCGTCGTCGCCGAGCGCGAGGAGACGGCCGAGGAGCCGCGCAAGGCCCGCAGGGGCGGGAAACCGAATCGCGCGGCGGCGCCTGCCGCGGCGGAAAATGAAGGGGCTCAGGCATAATGGGTCACAAGGTAAATCCGATCGGGCTCCGGCTCGGCATCAACCGTACCTGGGACAGCCGCTGGTTCGCGGGTGCCGAATATGCCGATCTGCTGCACGCCGACATCAAGCTGCGCGAGCATCTGCTGAAGCGCCTTTCGGGCGCCGGCGTATCGAAGGTTCTGATCGAGCGGCCGGCGAAGAAGCCGCGCATCACCATCTACGCGGCGCGGCCGGGCGTGGTGATCGGCAAGAAGGGCCAGGATATCGATGTCCTGAAGAAGGAGCTCTCGGCCATGGCCAAGGCCGAGGTTTCGCTGAACATCGTGGAGATCCGCAAGCCGGAGATCGACGCGACGCTGGTGGCCGAGAATATCGCCCAGCAGCTTGAGCGGCGGGTTGCCTTCCGCCGGGCGATGAAGCGGGCCATGCAGTCCGCCATGCGGCTGGGCGCGCAGGGCATCCGCATCAATTGCGGCGGCCGCCTCGGCGGCGCCGAGATCGCGCGGATGGAATGGTATCGCGAGGGCCGGGTGCCGCTGCACACGCTGCGCGCGGACATCGATTTCGGCACGGCGACGGCCAAGACCACCTACGGCACCTGCGGCGTCAAGGTCTGGATATTCAAGGGCGAGATCATGGCCCATGACCCGATGGCGCAGGACAAGCGCGCCGCCGAACAGGCGCCGCAGCGCTGATCAGGAGCGAGACTTATGTTATCACCGAAGCGCACCAAGTTCCGCAAGGCGCATAAGGGCCGCATCCACGGCCTGGCCAAGGGGAACACGCAGCTGAATTTCGGCGCCTATGGGCTGAAGGCGGTCGAGCCGGAGCGGATCACCGCCCGGCAGATCGAGGCGGCCCGCCGCGCCATCACCCGCGCGATGAAACGCGCCGGGCGCGTCTGGATCCGGATATTCCCGGACGTGCCGGTTTCGACCAAGCCGGCGGAAGTCCGCATGGGCTCCGGCAAGGGCAGCCCGGAATACTGGGTGGCGCGCGTGCATCCGGGCCGGATCGTGTTCGAGATCGACGGCGTGCCGGAGGCGCTCGCCCGCGAGGCGCTGGCCCTGGGTGCGGCCAAGCTGCCGATCAAGACCAAGGTCGTCACCCGGATCGCGGAGGCGTGAGATGACGAAGCCAGCCGATATCCGGGTCAAGACCCCGGACGAATTGAACACCATGCTGCTCGACCTGAAGCGCGAGCAGTTCAACCTGCGCTTCCAGCGGGTGACCGGGCAGCAGGAGAACGCCAGCCGCGTGCGGATCGTCCGCCGCGACATCGCGCGGGTGAAGACGATTTTGGCGGAACGCGCGCGTTCCGCGACGAAGGGTTAAGGTAGATCATGCCGAAACGCGTCATGAGTGGGCGGGTGGTGAGCGACAAGATGGACAAGACCGTCACGGTTCTGGTCGAGCGCCGCGTCATGCATCCGCTGTACAAGAAGTTCATCCGCCGCTCGAAGAAATACGCGGCGCATGACGAGGGCAATCTCTGCAAGGTGGGCGACATGGTGCGCATCGAGGAGTGCAAGCCGATCAGCAAGCGCAAGACCTGGCTGGTGACGGCCCGGAATGGCGACGCGCTGAACGGCGATGCGGCGAATCCCGCCGGCACGGCCGCGTGAGGAAAGCGAAATGATTATTGTCGAATCAAATCTCGATGTCGCCGACAATTCCGGCGCGCGCCGCGTGCAGTGCATCAAGGTGCTGGGCGGCTCCAAGCGCCGCACCGCCTCGGTGGGCGACGTGATCGTGGTCTCGGTGAAGGATGCGATCCCGCGCGGCAAGGTCAAGAAGGGCGATGTCCATCAGGCGGTCATCGTGCGCACGGCCTATCCGGTGCGCCGCAGCGATGGCAGCGCCATCCGCTTCGACCGCAACGCCGCCGTGCTGATCAACAAGCAGATGGAGCCGATCGGCACCCGCATTTTCGGGCCGGTGACGCGCGAGCTGCGCGCCAAGCGGTTCATGAAGATCCTCAGCCTGGCGCCGGAGGTGCTGTAACCATGGCCGCACGGATCAGGAAGGGCGACAGGGTGATCGTCATCGCCGGCGCCGCCAAGGGCCGCACCGGCGAGGTGCTGCGGGTGCTGCCCTCGGAGGACCGGGCGGTGGTGCAGGGCGTCGCGGTGGCGAAGCGGCATACCAAGCCGAAGGGGATGGGCCAGCAGGGCGGCATCGTGGAGAGCGAAGCCTCGGTGCATCTCTCCAACCTGGCGCTGGTGGATTCGGAATCGGGCAAGGCCACGCGGGTCGGGTTCCGGGTTCTGGACGATGGACGCAAGGTCAGGGTTGCCCGCAAGAGCGGCTCCCTGATCGATGGTTGAGGATGGGCCGATGAGCGAGACGATGGAAGTAAAGGCCGGGGAAGTTAAGGCCGTGGATATGCCGCGCCTGCAGAAGCATTACCGCGAGGTGGTGCAGGCGGCGCTGCGGCAGGAATTCGGCTACAAGAACCCGATGGAAGTGCCGAAGCTGGAAAAGATCGTCATCAACATGGGCGTGGGCGAGGCGGCGGCGGACCAGAAGAAGCTGGACGCGGCGGTGGCCGAGCTGACCCTGATTTCGGGCCAGAAGCCGGTGAAGACGGTGGCGAAGAAGGCCATCGCCGGGTTCAAGATCCGCGCCGGCCTGCCGATCGGCTGCAAGGTGACGCTGCGCCGGGCCAGGATGTACGAGTTCCTCGACCGGCTGGTGACGATCACCCTGCCGCGGGTGCGCGA
>DASTAF010000431.1:0-2314 GCA_035713005.1 Acetobacteraceae bacterium | reverse complement strand
TGGTCTCCGGCGCGGCCATGGGCGTGCAGAATGTCGCGGCGCGGCAGATCGAGGTGCCGGGCGTCAACACCGTGGTGCTCAACAACACCATGACCAGCATCATCGTCTCCCTCGCGAGCCCCAGGCGGAACGTGGCGAAATCGAGTCCGCCCGGCAAGAACGTCATGCGCCAATCCGGCGTGTGGGCCTGCTATCTCCTCGGCGCGCTGATCCAGGGTTTTGTGGCGACCCATCTGAAGATGGGCACCGGCGCCTTTCCTCTCGCGGCGGTCATCCTGGCGGTGGGCCTGTTCTACCGGCTGGGCCGCAGCCCCTCCATGGTGGAGGACGAAGCCGCGAAGGCGGAGGCGGCCAAGGCGAGGATGCCGCCCGTCATCGTGATGCCGCCATCAAGGATGCGGCCGGTGGGGACTGCAAGGACGGGCTCGCTGCTCAGGAAGACGGCCATGAGCGCCCTGCCGGTGCTGGGTGCCGCCTCGGCGGTTCTGATGGCTTACCGGACCGTCCAGAGGCTCATCTTCGGACCATCCGGCGGAAGCATGGATTAAAAAGGCCGGAGATCCCGGCCTCAGGTGGCGTAGGGGCGCAAGGCCTCCGGCACGCGCATATCCTCGGGGATCTTGAAGTCGCTGGCGATGCCGCGCATGGCCTCGGGCGGCTTCGGCATGCCGATCCGGTCGCTATAGTCGAAGGGAAGCAGCCTCGCCCCATCCGCCGAGGCTGGGGATGAACCCGAGAGCGCATAGGCGCAGGCCATGTCGAGGGCCGTGATTCCCGCCACGCCCGCGAGCGCCGCTCCGACCATGCCCTTGTTCGCATCCTCGGACCGCCAGGCGGCGGCAAGGGTTGCGATATCCAGCGCGTCGCCCCCGACCCGCCCCCAGATCCAGGGCTTCGGGTCGGCCGAGGCGAGGATGCCTATGCCGGTCGCGATCTCGCGCACGCCATAGGCGTTGACGAGGTTTTTCTTGTCCTCGGCGCCGAAATTCCGCGCCAGCGCGGAAGAGGCCGCCATTTCGGCGACCCCCAATCCTATGCTGAGCCAGCCGAGCCCGCGCGCGAGCTTCTCCGCCTTCCCTTTTCCGGCCATGCGTTTTTATCCTTTCCTCAAGACCAGTTTCACGGCTTCAGAACGACCTTGATGCAGCCATCCTGCTTGTCGCGGAATGTCTTGTACAGGCCAGGCCCGTCTTCCAGCTTCGCGCGATGGGTAATGACGAAGGAGGGGTCGATCTGCCCTTCCTCGATGCGGCGCAGCAGATCATCCGTCCAGCGGTTCACATGGGTCTGCCCGGTGCGCATGGTCAGCCCCTTGTTCATGAAGGCGCCGAAGGGAAGCTTATCGAGCAGTCCGCCATAGACGCCGGGCACCGAGAGGATGCCCGCCGGGCGGCAGACATACATCATCTCCCGCAGCACGTGCGGGCGGTCGGTCTCCAGCATGACGGTCTGCTTCGCCCGGTCCATCATCGAATCGATGGTGGCGGTCGCATGGGCCTCAAGGCCGACGGCGTCGATGCATTTTTCCGGACCCTTGCCGTTGGTGAGATCGTTCAGCCGCTCGATCACGCTTTCCTTGTCGAAATTGATGGTGATGGCCCCGCCCGCCGCCGCCATGCTCAGGCGCTCCGGCACGCGGTCGATGCAGATGACCTGTCTGGCGCCGAGGAGCACGGCGCTGCGGATGCAGAACTGGCCGACCGGGCCGGCGCCCCAGATCGCCACTGTGTCCGTCGGCTGGATGTCGCATTGCACGGCGGCCTGCCAGCCGGTGGGGAATATGTCACCCAGGAACAGCACCTGCTCGTCGGTGAGGCTGGAGGGAACCTTCACCGCGCTCTTGTCGGCATAGGGCACGCGCACGTATTCCGCCTGCCCGCCCGCATAGCCGCCGGTGATGTGCGAATATCCGTAGAGCCCGGCGGTGGTGTGGCCGAACAGCTTGTCGGCGACGCTCTTGTTGCGGTTGCTGCGCTCGCAAACCGAGAAATTGCCGCGCCTGCACTGCTCGCACTCGCCGCAGATGATGGTGAAGGGCACGACGATCCGGTCGCCCTTCTTCAGCCGCTTCACCGCGGAGCCCAGTTCCACCACCTCGCCCATGAATTCATGGCCGACGATATCGCCTGATTCCATTCCAGGCATGAACCCGTCATAGAGATGCAGATCGGAGCCGCAGATCGCGCAACTGGAGACTTTCAGGATGACATCCTTCGGGTCTTCTATTTTCGGGTCCGGAACCGTGTCGCAGCGGATATCCTGTTTACCGTGCCAGCGTAGCGCGCGCATGAAACTCCCCCTGTGTTCGAACCAG
>DASTAF010000430.1:0-4395 GCA_035713005.1 Acetobacteraceae bacterium | reverse complement strand
CGGCTCCAGCGCCGGAATCTCGATCAGGTCGAATCCCGCCGCCGCGCTCTGCTCGATGGCGAAGCGCGCCTCGTCCTCGCTCCACCCGCCGACCCAGACGGATGCGTGAATGCCGATGGGATTATCCATGCCGTTTCCTCCCGTTCCCGTACCGCAAAAGTCTTATTCCGCCAGCGCCGCCACCGCCTCCCGCAGCAGCGCCGGATCGCCGAGGGCGAGCACCGTGCCGTCGCCCTCCTGCCGCAAAGCCTCACCCCGCCAGTCGGTCACGCAGCCCCCCGCGGCCTCGATCACCGGCACCAGCGCCGCCCAGTCCCACGGCTTCATGCTCGATTCCGCGATGACATCGATCTGCCCCAAGGCGAGCAGCCCATAGGCATAGGCATCGCCGCCCCAATAGGTCCGGCGCGTGGCGGAAGCCAGCCGGTCGAACCGCGCCCGGTGGACGGAATCATGCATCTCCGGAGACGTGCAGGAAAGCTCCGCCTCCCGCAGCGCGATGCCCCGCCGCGTGCCGGGCGAACCGCCGAAATTCCCCCGGAACCGGAGGGAATAGCCGCGCGCGCCGATCCAGCGCTCGCCGGTAACCGGCTGGTCGATCAGCCCCAGCACCGGCACGCCCTCATCCAGCAGTGCGATCAGCGTGCAGAAGCTGGGCCGCCCGGTGATGAAGGCGCGGGTGCCGTCGATCGGGTCGATCAGCCAGACATGACGCGCGCCGGGATCGTCGGGCGGCATCTCCTCGCCCGTCAGCCCGTGATCCGGGCAGCGGCGCTTCAGCGCGCCGCGCAGGATGGCTTCGGCCTCGCGGTCCGCCAGCGTCACCGGGCTGGCATCTTCCTTGCCCTCGGCGATAAGGCCGGCGCGGAAATGCCGGCGAAGCGCCTCCCCGGCCAGATCAGCGGCTTCATTCGCCGCCTCGATCCAGCCCGGATCGACAGTCACATCACTTCTCGCCCGGCAGCTTCTCCGGATGCGGGGAGAGGGAGTTCAGATACTCCACCACGCTGGCGCGGGTCTGATTATTCTTGATCCCCGGATAGGCCATGTGAGTGCCCGGCGCGTATTTCATCGGGTCGTACAGCCAGCGGTTCAGCGCGTGCGGCGTCCAGTTGCCCTTGGCGTGCTTCTTCGCCGCCGAGGAAAAGCTGAACCCGGCCTTGTCGAATTTCTTCGATCCGACCACGCCGTAGAGATTCGGCCCGACGCCGTTCGGCCCGCCCTTGGTCACGCTGTGGCAGGCGGCGCATTGCTGCTGGAAGAATGTCTGCCCCTTGGCAACGGTGCCGGTCTTGTAGAGGCCGGCGATCGAGGGAACATTCCCCTCGGCGCTTCCGCCCGCGTTCGCCGATGTCGTCGGCTCCTTCACCGCGGCCGGAGCGGCGCCGGTGGCGGGCTTCGGGATCGGCCGGTAGGCCGCCGCCGCCGGGGCCGCGTTCTCAAGCTTCTCCGGCTTGGCCGATTGCGAGTTCAGATAGGCGATGACATTGGCCCGCATCTGATTGTTCTTGACCCCCGGATAGGCCATGTGGGTGCCGGGGGCGAACTTCATCGGGTCATAGAGCCACTGGTTCAGCGCGTGCGGCGTCCAGTTGCCCTTGGCATGCTTCTTTACCGCCGAGGAAAAGCTGAACCCGGCCTTGTCGAATTTCTTCGATCCAACCACGCCGTAGAGATTCGGCCCGACGCCGTTGGCCCCGCCCTTGTTGATGGTGTGGCAGGCGGCGCATTGCTGCTGGAAGAATGTCTGCCCCTGGGAGGTGCTCGCGGTCTTGTAGAGCGAGGCGATCGAAGGCGCGCCATTCCCCTGCGCCTCGGCCGCCGGGGTGGTCTTGGTGCCGCCCGCGTTGATCGGCTGCGCCGCGGCGGTGACGGGCTTCGGCTTCGGCAGCGGAATCGGGTTCGAGGAGAGGGTGCGCAGATAGGCGACCACATCCGCCCGCACATTGGTGTTCTTGATGCCCGCATAGGTCATGTGCGTTCCCGGCGCGAACTTCATCGGGTCGTACAGCCATTCGTTCATCTTGTGATAGGTCCAGTTGCCCGAGGCCTTCTTCTTCACCGCCGAGGAGAAGCTGTAGCCAGCATGGGCGAACATCGGCGCGTTCATCACGCCGTAGAGATTCGGCCCGACGCCGTTGGCCCCGCCCTTGTTGATGGTGTGGCAGGCGGCGCATTGCTGGCCGACGAAGGTCTTGCCCTGCTGGACATTGGCCTTCGCGATCAGGTTGTTGATCGAGGGTATGCCGGAAGCGGCGGCGACGGGCACGGTGGCCGCCTTGCCGCCGGCGATCTTGATGGCCGGCTTTTCCGGAGGCGAGGTGTTCATCAGCCCGTCGGCAATATGCACGCCTGCCCAGGCAACGATTCCGGCAGAAAGAATCCCGCCCAGAATCTTGTTCAACAGCAGCGGGTCCCTGCCCTGTTTGCTCATTCCTTAGTTCCTGCCTCTGCATGAATCGCGGCACCCGCGGCGCCGCGATTTCCCGATATCGTGAACCTTGCCGTGGATGGTATAGCGATTTAGGAACATCCCACAAGCGATTGCAGGGAATGTTTCAATTCCATCTCCGATCATCATCATCCCCGCCCGCATGGGCTCCACCCGCCTGCCGGGAAAACCACTGGCCGACATCGGCGGGCTGCCGATGATCGTGCATGTCCTGCGCCGGGCGCGCGAATCAGCGCTCGGCCCCGTCCTGGTGGCCTGCGCGGAGCCGGAGATCGCCGCCGCGGTGAAGGCCGATGGCGGCGACGCGGTGCTGACTCCGCCCGATCTGCCCAGCGGATCGGACCGGGTGCATGCCGCCCTTGACCTTGCCGATCCGGGCGGGCGCCATGACATCGTGATCAACCTCCAGGGCGATCTGCCGGGCTTTCCGCCGGAGGCGCTGCGAAGCCTGCTCGCGGTGCTGGACGATCCGGGATTCGACATCGCCACCCTGGTGGCGCCCATCACCTCGGATGCCGAGGCTGCCTCGGAATCGGTGGTGAAGGCGGCCTGCGGATTCGCCCCTGGCTCGCGAACCGCCGCCGCCCTCTACTTCTCCCGCACCCCCGTTCCGCACGGGCCGGGGCCGCTCTGGCACCATGTCGGCGTCTATGCCTACCGGCGCGAAGCGCTCGCCCGCTTCGTGGCGCTGCCGCCCTCGCCGCTGGAGCTGCGCGAGAAGCTCGAACAATTGCGGGCGCTGGAAGCGGGCATGCGCATCGGCTGCGCCGCCATCGACCGCGCGCCCTTCGGGGTGGACACGCCTGAGGATCTGGACCGGGCCAAGCAAACGCTGAGAGAAACGCTGCGAAAGGAAACCGCCCCGTGAGGAAAATCAGCTTCCAGGGCATGCTCGGCGCCTATTCCGACCTTGCCTGCCGCACCGCCTTCCCCGATCTCACCCCGCTGCCCTGCCCCACCTTCGAGGCGGCGATCGACGCGGTGCGCGAGAGCGAGGCGGCTTTGGCCATGCTCCCCACCGAGAACTCGCTCGCCGGCCGGGTGCCGGACATGCACTCGCTGCTGCCCGATAGCGGGCTTTCCATCGTGGGCGAGCATTTCCAGCGCATCGAGCACTGCCTGATGGCGCCCGAGGGAGCAAGCATCGAGGGGATCAGGCGGGTGCATTCCCACGCGGTGGCGCTCGGCCAGGTGCGCGCCCTGCTCCGCGAGCTCGGCGCCATGCCGGTGGTGGAGGCGGATACCGCCGGCTCGGCGGAGCTGGTGGCGCGCTGGAACAACCCCGAGGATGCCGCCATCGCCTCATCGCTCGCCGCCGAGATCAACGGCCTCGCCATCCTGCGCCGCAATGTCGAGGATGCCGCGCACAACACCACCCGCTTCTACGTAATGGCGAAAACCCCCCGCCTGCCGCCGGCGGAGGCGCCGGATCTGATCACCAGCTTCGTCTTCCGCGTCCGCAACGTGCCGGCGGCGCTCTACAAGGCGCTGGGCGGCTTCGCCACCAACGGCATCAACATGACCCGGCTGGAAAGCTACATGGTCGGGGGCGAATTCGCCGCCACCCAGTTCCTCGCCGAGATCGAGGGCCACCCCGAGCAGCACGCGGTGCGGCTGGCGCTGGAGGAACTGGCCTTCTTCTCCCGCGAGATCCGCATCCTCGGCGTGTACAAGGCAGCGGAATTTCGCCTCGCCCAACGCGCCGCCAGGAGCGGAACGGAACACATCTGAACAGGAAGTTGCCAAAGGCTCGGCGTAAACAGGAATGATTGCAGTTTTTAATTGATTTTTCCCGCTGAAGTTGCTAGCTGAAATTTCCGTCAGGAAACAGCAACATGGCAACCAGCCCTGACCAGTTTCAGCCCGTCACGACTCCGGCGCCCGATTTCGCCGCCCCCATCAACTGGTCCGAACGCGCCATTCCGGTCCAGGGCGAGGCGGCG
>DASTAF010000429.1:0-3860 GCA_035713005.1 Acetobacteraceae bacterium | reverse complement strand
TTGCCCACCGGCTCGGCCCGCTATCCAGCCGGCACCGATGTCACCGCCCTGCCGGGCTTCGAGGCGGGAGATTTCTGGGTGCAAGATGCCGCCGCCGCCCTTCCCGTCCGGCTGCTGAAGCCGCGCCAGGACGAGCGGGTGCTCGATCTCTGCGCCGCGCCAGGCGGCAAGACGATGCAGATGGCGGCCTGGGGAGCCGAAGTCACGGCGGTCGATCGTGATGCGAACCGCCTCGCAAGGCTGCGCGAAAACCTCGCCCGGCTGCGGCTGCGGGCGGAGATCGTCACCGCCGACGCCACCCAGTTCCGGCGGGAGGAGAAATTTCCGGCCATCCTGCTGGACGCTCCATGCAGCGCCACCGGCACCATCCGCCGCCACCCGGACATCCCCCGCCTGCGCCGGCCGCAGGACATCGCCAGCCTGACCGCGCTTCAGGACAGGCTGCTCGACGCCGCGGCGGCATTGCTCGCGCCGGGCGGCAGGCTGGTCTATGCCGTATGTTCACTACAACCGGAGGAAGGCGCGCCCCGCGCCGAGGCGGCGGCTAAGCGGCATGGCCTGCGGCTCGATCCGGTGCGCCCGGAGGAACTGCCCGGGCTGCCGGAGGCGGTGACGGCGGAAGGATATCTGCAGACCGATCCCGCTCTGTGGCCGGATCGCGGCGGGATGGATGGTTTCTTCGCCGCCCGCCTCACGCGCTGAAGCACGAAAGGCGGCCCCCGCCTTCGCGGGCACCGCCTTTCCCGTTCTTGTCCGAAGCCTAGATGCGCCGCCGCCCACGCCCCATGAGCGCGTGGAAGATGACCAGCACGACGATCGCACCGATCACCGCGACCAGCAGGCTGTACCAGTTGAAACCGGTCACGCCGGATGCGCCGAAGGCCTGGAAGATGGCCCCACCAACAATCGCGCCGATCAGGCCGAGCACGATGTCGATGATCGGCCCCCGCCCGCCATTATCGACGATCAGGCTTGCCAGCCAGCCGGCGATCAGGCCGAGGACGATGATTGCTAACCAGCCCATGTTTGAACCCCCAATGTTGAACTGATCACGAACATGGGAAGCCCGCCATACAGGAACAAGCAGTTAATCAAGATGTAACGAGTGGCTCATGCAACGAAAATCTTTGCGAAATCGGCATGGATTTCCGTGAATTTGCCCAGCCGGCTTGATGTTAGCGGCCGGATGCCGGCCGCAGCCGCCGCACCTCCAGCCCCTGCCAGATGAACAGCACCGGAACGGCGATGACCAGATCCCTCGCCCGCCGCAGCAGCGAGACGGAGAGGGCGATGTCGGGCGGGATGCCGAAGGCGGCGCCCAGCAGCGCATAGGCCGCCTCCTGCACGCCCACCCTGCCCGGCACGAAGAACCCCGCCGAGAGGATCGCGTGCAGGATCGCCTCGATGGCCAGGGCCGTGAGCAGCGAGATGCCCACTCCCAGCACGTGAAATGCCACGAAGGAGGCGAAGCCGGTGCCGAACCAGCATGCCAGATGCACCAGCCCGGCCCCCAGCAGCCGGCCCCGGCGCTGGTATATCCGGTCCAGCGCCGCCTGCAGGCGGTCGACCTGCATGGAGGCATCGCCGCCTCCCGCATTGGCAATCCGCAGGGCGAGCGCGCGGAAGAGTCTCCCGCCGCCCCGCTGGATCGCGATGAAGCCGAACGCCCCAAGGCAGGCCGCGCCCAGCCCGATTGCGACCGGCAGAACCAGCCGGCTGTTCGGCGCCCGCAGCGCCAGCAGCAGCAGCCCGAGCCCGATGAAGCCGAGTTCGGCAAGGAATTCCACCGCGATGTCGGCCATGGTGGAGGCCGCGGCATCGGTCGGGGCGATGCCGTGGATGCTGACGGCGCGCGCACCGAGCACGAAGCCGCCGACATGGGAGAAGGGCAGGAACTGCCCCGCCGCGTCCCGCACCATCCGCCCCCAGTAGAGCAGCGGGTAGCGCCCCCGCTGCCACAGCAGCAGCCACCAGGCGGTGGAGAGGCCGCCGATGATCGCCATCTGCACCGCGAGATAGGTGGCGAATCCGCCGGGGCTGACGTGATCCAGCACCCGCAACGTGCTGTTCCAGCCGTAATAGGCGATCACGGCGACAAAGACCGCAAGCCCCGCCAGGGTGAAGGCCATCGGCCAGACCCCGAGCCGGGCGATCAGCCCCCGCCTGCGCGCCGGCTCCGGTCCGGGGTCCACCTCAGCCCGTCTTGCGCTTTTTCGGCTTGATGAACAGGCGGGCGAAGCGCGTCAGCCTCGGCATGGTGTTGGGGCGCAGCAGCCGCTCGTCATAGCCCGCCATGCGCTTCTCGTTCTCCTCCAGGCAGATATCCATCAGCACCGCCGGGTCCATCTCGTCGGCCAGCGCCTTGGCGCCGTTGACGGTAAAATTCGCGTCCTGCGAATTATCGCCGCCCGAGACATCCCGCGCGAGGCCGATCCGCTCCCAGATCAGGAACGCCCAGACGGCGGCGGTCTTGGCGGCGAAATAGGGCCGGCGCCAGAGCGGCATGCTGCGCCGGTACCAGTTCACCCAGTTGATGAAGAACAAAATATGCCGCCCTTCCTCCTGGATCACCGGCTCGAATGTTTCGACCAGCTCCTTCGGGAAATAGCCGGAGCGGCGGGCCATCTCGAACAGGCCGAAGGCGAAGAAGCTGTCGATGCACTCCGAATAGCCGGTGACCATGAAGGCCCATTCCGGGTCGCGCGGCCGCTTGTATTCCGGCTCCGGCTGCAGCTTGATGCCATAGGCGTTGACCAGATGGGCCAGCACTTCCTTGTGGCGCTTCTCCTCGCCGCCCATGTGATAGAGGGCGCGCCGCAGCGCCGGGTGCTTGACGGTGGCGGCGTAGCTGTCGATCCGGAGACCGGCCTTGCCCTCGGTCTGCACAGCAATGTCCCAGATCGGCAGGCTGGTGATGCGGGCGAGCGTGTCCGGCTCCAGCTTCGGCCAGTCGATCACCGCCGGCTTGTACGGGTTGTAGGTGGCGATCAGGAGCTCGGCGAGCATGTCGAGATGGGCGTCCTCGCCCGGCCTGATCGGCCCCTGATGATGAAAGTCCCAGTGCCGCGCGGCAAAATCGGCGGCTTCAATGGTAGCGCTGTTCATGACGTCATTGCCCCTACATGATATCCCGGCAAGCCGCTATATGGGCCGGGTTTTGCGCCTGGGAATATTTCGTCTATGCGGCGCCGGGGGTTTTGGGTTGATGGAAAGACGCGCCACGATCGGGACAGGCCGGATACTGGTGACCGGCGCCACCGGCTTTGTCGGGGCGGCGGTGGCGCGCGCCCTCGCCCGGCGCGGTTGCGAGCTGCGCCTCAGCCACAGGCGGGGCAGCGACCTGACCAATCTGGCGGGGCTGGAGGGCGAGCGGGTCGAGGCGGATCTGACCGATCCGGCATCATTGGCGCGCGCGGTGGCGGGCTGCCGCCATCTGTTCCATGTCGCCGCCGATTACCGGCTCTGGGTGCCAAACCCGGAAGCGATGCGGCGGGTGAATGTCGATGGAACGATCGCCCTGCTGCGGGCGGCGGGCGATGCCGGGGTGGAGCGGACCGTCTATACCAGCAGCGTCGCCGCCCTTGGGCTGACGGATGACGGCAGCCCGGCGGACGAGGCCACGCCCAATCGGCCGGAGGATCATGTCGGCCCCTACAAGCGCTCCAAATACGAGGCGGAGATGGCGGTGCGCGGACTCGCCGCCTCGGGGCTGGACGTGATCATCGTCAACCCCTCGGCCCCGGTCGGCCCGCGCGACCTCAAGCCCACGCCGACGGGGCGGATGGTGCTGGACGCGGCGCGCGGGCGCATGCCCGCCTATGTCGAGACCGGCATGAACATCGTCCATGTCGATGATGTCG
>DASTAF010000428.1:0-6145 GCA_035713005.1 Acetobacteraceae bacterium | reverse complement strand
GCCATGGCGGGGGCGGCTAAAGCCCCGCGCCACGGGATTTAGGCTGATCATTCAGAAAAGGCGCTGCCATGGCAATCGAGCGTACCCTGTCCATCCTCAAGCCGGATGCGACGCGACGCAACCTCACCGGCAAGATCAACGCGAAGCTGGAGGAGGCCGGGCTGCGCATCATCGCGCAGAAGCGCCTGATGCTGACGCGCGCGCAGGCCGAGGCCTTCTACGCGGCGCACAAGGCGCGGCCCTTCTTCAATGATCTGGTTACCTTCATGATCTCCGGCCCGGTGGTCGCGCAGGTGCTGGAAGGCGAGAACGCGGTGGCCAGGAACCGCGAGGCGATGGGCGCCACCGACCCGAAGAAGGCCGATGCCGGCACCATCCGGGCCGAATTCGCCGAAAGCATCGAGGCGAACTCGGTCCATGGCTCGGACGCGCCGGAAGCGGCGGCGCAGGAGATCGGCTTCTTCTTCGCCGGGATCGAGATCACCGGCTGATCCGCCTTCAGGCCGGGGTGGCGGCGGCCGGTTTCGCCCCCACCAGGCCGCGAATCCTGGAGGCAACGGCGGGGGTGTTCCAGTTCGCCCCGCCGAGCGTCCGCGCGACCATCTGGCCCTTGCGGTCGATGATCACGGTGAGCGGTATGCCCTGGGCCTTGAACGCGCCGAGGGCGCTGCTCGACGGATCGAGCAGCACGGGCAGGCCCTCGATGTGCCGGGCGGCGAAATAGGGCTTCACCGCCGCCGCTCCGGTGGAATTGACCGAGATCGGCAGCACCAGAATCCCCTCCGGCGTCAGCACCTTGTTGAGCGCGGCGAGGGTGGGCATCTCCTGCTTGCAGGGAAAGCACCAGGTGGCCCAGAAATTCACCACCAGCCCGCTGCCCCGGTAATCGGCGAGGGTGAGCTTCTTGCCCGAGGCGTCGGTGAAGCTGAAGGGCGGCGGATCGACCGGAAATATCTCGCGCAGGCGGTCCAGCGCATCGGGGAGGGGATCGGCGAAAGCGGATTTGCCGAAGCCGCCCGCCGCCGCTAATCCTGCGCCGAAAGCCGCCAACCGACGCCGGGTGAATGTCACTGCCATGGATTCCAAGACTCCCAATCAGAATGCCGCGCCCGGCCGCCAATGGGGCGGGCGCTTCGCCGCCGGCCCCTCCGCCGTCATGCAGGCGATCAATGCCTCGATTGCCTTCGACCGCAAGCTCTGGCGCCAGGACATCGAGGGCTCGCTCGCCCATGCCGCCATGCTGGCGCGCACGGGCATCATCGCGGCGGAGGATGAGGCGGCCATCCGCGCCGGTCTAGAGGCGATCGGACAAGAAATCGAGAGGGGCGAGTTCACCTTCGACGAGGCGCTGGAGGACATCCACACCAATATCGAGGCGCGGCTGATCGAGCGGATCGGCGAGGCGGGGCGGCGGCTGCACACCGCCCGCAGCCGCAACGATCAGGTGGCGACGGATTTCCGCCTGTGGGTGCGGGACGCGATCGACGCCATCGACGGCGAGGCGCTGGCGCTGATGCGGGCGCTGGCGGAGCGGGCGGCGGAGCATGCGGGAAGCGTGATGCCCGGCTTCACTCATCTGCAGACGGCGCAGCCCGTCACCTTCGGCCATCACCTGCTGGCCTATGTGGAGATGCTGGCGCGCGACCGGGGGCGGCTCGCCGATGCGCGCCGCCGCCTGAACGTCTCGCCGCTGGGATCGGCGGCGCTGGCCGGCACATCCTTCCCGATCGACCGCGAGATGACGGCGAGGGCGCTGGGCTTCGACCGGCCATCGGCCAATTCGCTCGATGCCGTCTCCGACCGGGATTTCGCCATCGAGTTCCTGGCCGCGCTTTCCATCCTGGCGATGCATCTCTCGCGCCTCGCCGAGGAGATCATCATCTGGATGAGCGCGCCCTACCGCTTCATCCGCCTTTCCGATGCCTTCACCACCGGCAGCTCGATCATGCCGCAGAAGCGCAATCCGGACGCGGCGGAGCTGGCGCGCGGCAAGACCGGGCGAATCTTCGGCGCCTTGACAGGCTTGCTGACGGTGATGAAGGGCCTGCCGCTCGCCTATGCCAAGGACATGCAGGAGGACAAGGAGGGCGTGTTCGACGCCGCCGACGCGGTGCTGCTCGGCCTCGCCGCCACCGCGGGGATGGTGCGGGACATGGCGCCGGACACGGCCAGGATGCGCGCCGCCGCCGGGGCCGATTTCTCCACCGCGACCGACCTCGCCGACTATCTGGTGCGCGAGCTGGGCATGCCCTTCCGCACCGCCCATCACGTCACCGGGCGGATCGTCGCGGCGGCGGAGGCGGCGGGGGTGGAGCTCGGGGAACTGCCGCTGCCCGCCATGCAGGCCATTGAACCGCGCGTGACGGAGGATATTTTCAAGGTGCTGAGCGTGGCCGCCTCGGTCGCATCGAGGCGCGGCCATGGCGGCACGGCGCCGGAGAACGTGGCGCGCGAGGCGGCGCGCTGGCTGGAGGCCCTGGCATGAGACGCGGCGTGAGATTCCCGTTCCTCGCCTTGATTCCGCTGCTGGCGGCGCTGGCGCTGGCGGGATGCGGCCGCGCGGGCGCGCCGTCGCCGCCCGGCCCGGCGAGCCAGATCACCTATCCGCACGGCTATCCGGTGTACTGATGCTGACCATGCCGGACTGGAGGGGGCTGATCGCGGCGCGTCCCGCCCTTTCCATGCATGCGCGGGATGGGCTGCTGTTCGAGGAGGTGCCGCTGCGGGCCATCGCGGAGCGGACGGGGACGCCGGTCTGGGTCTATGGCGCGGGCACCATCCGGGCGCGGCAGGCGGCGCTGCGCGCGGCCTTCGACTCGGCGGGGCTGGGGATCGCGTTCCGCTACGCGGTGAAGGCGAACGACCACCGGGCCATCCTCGGCCTGATGCGCGCCGGCGGGCTGGGCGCCGACGTGACCAGCGCCGGCGAGCTGGCCCGCGCCCTCGGCGCCGGGATCGCCCCCGGCTCCATCGTGTTTTCCGGCGTCGGCAAGACGCGGGCGGAGATCGAGATGGCGCTGGCGCGCGGCATCGGCCAGATCAACGTGGAGAGCGCCGAGGAGCTGATGATGATCTCGGCGGCGGCCTCGGCTCTGGGCAGGACGGCGCCCGTCGCCTTCCGGGTGAACCCGGACGTGGATGCCGCCAGCCATGCCAAGATCACCACCGGCAGGGCGGGGGACAAGTTCGGCATCGCCCATGACGAGGTGGCGGCGCTGTACCGCCACGCGGCGGGGCTGGATGGCGTCTCGCCGGTCGGGCTGGCCGTTCATATCGGCAGCCAGATCCTCACCCTCGCGCCCTACGAGGCGGCCTATCGCCGGATGGCGGCGCTGACCGGCGGGCTGCGGGCGGCGGGGCAGGAGGTGGCGCGGCTCGATCTCGGCGGCGGCTTCGGCATTCCCTATCGCGACGAGCCGGGATTTCCGCTGGATTCCTATGCGCGGATGGTCCGGCGCGTCGTTGGCGGGCTCGGCCTCGAACTGATCGCCGAGCCGGGGCGCTATCTGGTCGGGCCGGCGGGGCTGCTCCTGGCGGGCGTGACGCTGATCAAGCAGACCCGCTCGCGCCGCTTCGTGGTGCTGGATGCGGGGATGAACGACCTGCTGCGCCCGGCGCTCTACGATGCGTTCCACGGCATAGTGCCCGTCGACGCGGCGGATGCGGCGCGGCCGGCCGGGCCCTGCGAGGTGGTGGGGCCGGTCTGCGAGACCGGCGACCGCTTCGCCGAGGCGCGCGATCTGCCGCCCCTGGCGCCGGGGGCGCTGGTGGCGCTGCTGGACGCGGGCGCCTATGGGGCGGTGATGAGCAGCACCTATAACAGCCGCCCGCATGCCGCGCAGGTGCTGGTGGATCGCGGCGCCTTCCACCTCATCCGGCCCCGGCAGCGGATCGAGGCGCTGTGGCAGGATGAGATCGTGCCGGAGGGGCTGGACTGAGATGGGCCCGCGGCTCGCCCGGCTGAGGCGGCGCGCGATGCTGGTCCTGTGGATCGAGGCCCTGGCGGGGGCGGCGCTGGCGCCCGCCGGGGTGATCCTCGCCTATCTGACGATCGTGCTTCTCGGCCTGGGCGGCATCGCCGCCGAGGCGCTGGCGCTGGCGGCTCTCATCCTGACGCTCATTCATGCCGTCCGCCGGTTCCGCGCGCCTTCGCGGCAGGAGGCGGACCGGCGGATCGAAACCGCCTCCGGCCTCGCCCATCGCCCGATCATCGCCATGGAGGACCGCGTGGCGGGGACGGGCGGGCCGCTCGCCATGGCGCTGTGGAACGCCCATCAGGCGCGGCTGGCCCGGCAGATCGCCGGTGCGCGGGCGGGATTTCCGCGGCTGCATCTGGCCGAGCGCGACCCGCTGGGGCTGCGGGCGGCGCTGGCGCTCGGGCTGCTCGTGGCGGTGCTGGTGGCGGGGGCGGAACGGCCCTCGCGCATGGCCGATCTCATCATCCTGCCGCGCTGGCGGATCGGGCCGGGGGTGGAGCTGGCGAGCTGGCTGACCCCGCCGCGCTGGAGCGGCGAGGCGCCGCGCCTGGTCGGCCCGGGCCGCGACATCATGGCGCTGCCCGGCTCGCATCTGGCGCTGATCGCGACGGGGGCCGGGCGAAGCGCGCCATCCGCCTCCTTCGGCGGGCATGGACTCGCCTGGACCGCGCTGGGCGGCGGCAGCTTCCGCGCCGAGCTGGCGCTGAAGCATGACGGCACTCTGATTGCCGGGCCGTTCTGGAACCGGCTGGCCCGGTATCGCGTATCGATCGTGCCTCCCGCCGCGCCGGAGATCGGCTTCTCGGGCCAGGCCGGGCCGGACCGGGACGAAAGGCGGCTCGACGTGCCTTATCGCGCCAAGGACCGCTACGGGCTGAAGGCCATCGGCCTGATCATCGAGCCGGCGGCGGCGCTCTGGGCGAAGCCCGGCATGGCGGCGATTCCGCTCCAGGCCGCCGCCCCGCGCCGGCAGGCGGGGGTGGCGCGGCTCGATCTCCTCGCCAGCCCCTATGCCGGGCTGCCGGTGGCGGCGCGGCTGGAGGCGCGCAATATCGCCGGGCTGAAGGCGCAATCCGCTCCCGCCGTCATGGTCCTGCCCGCGCCGAGGCTGACCAATGCCAGCGCCCGCGAAATCGAGGCGCTGCGGCAACATCTGGCGCTCGATCCCGCCTCGCGCGTCGGCGTCGCGGAGCGGCTGGGCGCGCTCGCGGTGACGCCTCCGGGGCCGCTGACGCCGGAGACCGCGCTCGAAATCACGGCGTTCGCCGCCGCCCTGGCGGAGACCCATCCGCTGGCGGCGCATCCGGTGGCGCAGCTCTGGCGCTTCGTGCAGCTTGCCGAGCAGGGGCGCGCCTACCGGAGCGGGCAGGCGCTGGCCCGCGCCCGGGCGGCGCTGGACCGGGCCTTGTCGAAGATGCTCGCCACTCATCACGTGGATGAAGCGAAGCTCGGCCAGCTGTTGCGCAGGCTCGATAAGGCGCTGGCCGCGCATGCCGCCGCGCTGCGGGATCAGGGGCAGGCGCAGGCGCCGACCGGGGCGAAGCCTTTCGATTCCTCGGCGCTCGACCGGCTCGTCCGGCGGATCGCCCGGGAGGCGCGGCAGGGCAATCAGGAAGCCGCCCGGCGGGACATGCGGAAGCTGGAGGGGATGCTGCGGCGGCTGCAATCGGCCCGGCCCATGAGTGCCGCGCAGCAGGCGCGCGCGCGGGCGGCGGCGCAGGCGGGATCGGCCCTGAGCCGGATGATGCGGGACGAATCGAAGCTGCTCGACCAGACCGAAAATCCGGAACCGGGCGCCGATCCGCGATCGCTGGCGAAGGCGCAGAGCGAATTGCAGCAGGCCCTGCGCCAGCTTCGGCAAAGCCTTGCCCGTGCCGGGCTGCCGCGCCTGCCGGGACTGGGGCAGGGCGGCGAGGCGATGAAGGCGGCGGCATCGCATCTGCGGCGGGGCGACCAGCCGGGTGCCATGCCGGGCGAGCGCGGGGCCATCGGCGCCCTGCAGCATGCGGCGGCGGCGCTGGCGCGGCTGGGGCAGGGGATGCAGGGCGGCGGCACCGCCGAGGGCAGTTCCGGCCCCGGCTCGCTCGGCTCCGGCAGGACCGGGGAGACCGGCACCGACCGCGAGGGCCATATCGACCTCAAGCCGGGGGATGCCGCCTCGCCCGCGC
>DASTAF010000427.1:0-4434 GCA_035713005.1 Acetobacteraceae bacterium | reverse complement strand
CCACCACCACCGGCCTTTCCTGGATCTTGTGCATGCCCAGGATGGCCGATTGCGGCGGATTGAGGATCGGGGTGGACATCAGCGAGCCATAGACGCCGCCATTGGTGATCGAGAAGGTGCCGCCGGAAAGCTCCTCCAGCTTCAGCGTCCCCTCGCGGGCGCGCCTGCCGAAATCGGCGATCTTCGCCTCGATTTCGGCGAAGCTCATCCGGTCGGCATCGCGGATGACCGGCACGACGAGGCCGTTCGCCCCGCCCACGGCGATCCCCATGTGGACGTAGTTCTTGTAGACGATGTCGTCGCCGTCGATCTCGGCGTTGACGGCGGGAAACTCCTTCAGCCCGGCGATGCAGGCCTTCACGAAGGCGCTCATGAAGCCGAGCCGCGCGCCCTTGTGCTTCTTCTCGAAAGCCTCGCGATATTCGCTGCGCAGGGCCATGATGGCGCTCATATCCACCTCGTTGAAGGTGGTGAGCATGGCGGCGTTGTTCTGCGCCTCCTTCAGCCGCGCCGCGATGGTGCGCCGCAGCCTGGTCATCTTCACCCGCTCCTCGCGCGGCTCATCGCCGCGGGGCGCCCTGGATTCCGGCGTCCTGGATTCCACCTTGGCGGCGGGGGCCGGCGCGGGCCGGGCCAGGAATTCGAGCACGTCGCCCTTGGTGATGCGGCCATCCTTGCCGGAACCCGCGCCGACGGCATCCGGCGCGATCTTCTGTTCGGTCATCATCTTCTGGGCGGCGGGCAGGGGGGCGTGCTCCGCCGGGGCACCGGAACGTGCAACCGGACCGGAGGCGGCAGGCGGCGGATTGACGCCGGCCGGCGGATTGGCCGCCGGTTTCGGCTCGGGCTTCGCCGGCGCCGCGGGAGCCGGCTTCGCCGCGCTGGCGCCGCCCTCGCCCACCACGCCCAGCACCGCCCCCACCTCGACCTCGGCGCCCGTCTGGGCCACGATTTGCGACAGCACGCCGGCTTCCGACGCATTGACCTCGACGGTCACCTTGTCGGTTTCCAGCTCGACCAGCGGCTCGTCGGCCTCGACGCGCTCGCCCTCCTGCTTCATCCAGCGGGCGACGGTGGCCGTGGTCACGCTCTCGCCCAGCGAGGGCACTTTGATTTCGGTGGACATGGATCAGTAGGTCCTTGTTCTTATTGCCGTTCGTTGCGCGTCCAGATCATGCGCCCAAATTACGCGCCAAGAGCTTCGGCGACCAGCGCCGCCTGCTCCGCCGCATGGGTCCTGGCCAGGCCGGTGGCCGGGCTCGCCGCCGCCCGCCGCCCCACATAGCGCGGCCGCCTGGCCTTGCCGTCGAGGCAGGTCAGAACCGCCTCCAAACGCCGGTCGATGAAGAACCAGGCGCCCATGTTCTCGGGCTCCTCCTGGCACCAGATGACCTCGGCGTTCCGGTACGGCTCCAGGGCCAGCTTCAGATTCTTGGCCGGGAACGGATAGAGCTGCTCAAGCCGGATGATGGCCGCATTCTTCAGCCCCCGGTCGCGCCGCTCCTGCAGCAGATCGTAATAGACCTTGCCGGAGCAGATCACGACGCGCTCCACCTTTTCAGGCGGCGCGATCTCGTCGGTCTCGGGGATGACGAAGCGGAAGCCGGAGCCATTGGCCATCTCGTCGAGATTGGAGACCGCGAGCTTGTGGCGCAGCAGGGATTTCGGCGTCATCACCACCAGCGGCTTGCGGAAGTTCCGCTTCAGTTGGCGGCGCAGCGCGTGGAAGTAGTTCGCCGGGGTCGTCAGGTTGCAGACCGCCATGTTCTGCTCGGCGCAGAGTTGCAGGAAGCGCTCCAGCCGCGCCGAGGAATGCTCCGGCCCCTGACCCTCATAGCCATGCGGCAGCAGCAATGTCAGCCCGGACATGCGCAGCCACTTGCTTTCGCCCGCGGCGATGAACTGGTCGATGATCACCTGGGCGCCATTGGCGAAATCGCCGAACTGCGCCTCCCACAGCACCAGCGTGCGCGGATCGGCCAGGGAATAGCCATACTCGAAGCCCAGCACGCCCACTTCCGACAGCAGCGAGTTGAACACCTCGATCTTCGCCTGCCCGTCGCTGATGTTGTTTAGCGGGACGTATTCGTTCTGGTTCGTCTGGTCGATCAGCACCGCGTGGCGATGGCTGAACGTGCCGCGCTGGCTGTCCTCGCCGGAGAGGCGGACGCGGTTCCCCTCGAGCAGCAGGGAGCCGAAGGCCAGCGCCTCGCCGGTTGCCCAGTCGATCCCGGCGCCGCTCTCCATCATCTCCTTCTTCGCTTCGAGCTGGCGGATGATCTTGGGGTTGAGGTCGAAATTCTCCGGCACCCGCGCGAGCGCGTTGCCGATCATCCGCAGCGTGCCGGCATCGACCGCTGTCGCCTCCTCGGTCTCGCCCTCATCCTCGGTAAGCTGGTTGAACCCGGCCCAATGGCCTTCCAGCCAGTCCGCCTTGTTCGGCTTGTAGGACTGGGCCGCCTTGTAGGCTTCGTCCAGCGTGCCGGTGAACTCCTCGAACATCCGGTTCGATTCATCCTTGCCGATCACGCCCTCGGCGGCCAGCCTCTCCGCGTAGAGCATGCGGGTGGTCTTCTGCGCGCGGATCGCCTTGTACATGGTGGGCTGGGTGAAGGCCGGCTCGTCGGCCTCGTTATGGCCGTGGCGGCGATAGCAGACCAGGTCGATCACCACGTCCACGCCGAACTCCATGCGGAACTCGGTGGCGAGCCTTGCCACGAACATCACCGCGTCCGGGTCGTCCCCGTTCACGTGCAGGATCGGCGACTGGACCGACTTCGCCACGTCCGTGCAGTAGAGGCCGGAATAAGCATGGGCCGGCAGGGTGGTGAAGCCGATCTGGTTGTTGACCACGATATGCACCGTGCCGCCGGTGCGGTAGCCGATCAGTTGGCTCATCGCCAGCGTCTCGTAAACCAGCCCCTGCCCGGCGAAGGCGGCGTCGCCATGCATGATGACCGCCATGACCGAGCGGCGGGTTTTGGTGTCGCCCGCCATGTCCTGCCGCGCCCGCACCTTGCCCACCACCACCGGATCGACCGCCTCCAGATGGGAAGGGTTCGGCTGCAGGGAGAGATGCACCGGGTTGCCGGCGATGGTGATGTCGGTCGAGGTGCCGAGATGGTACTTCACGTCCCCGGAACCCTGAACCGCGTCCGGCTTGAAGCTCCCGCCGCCGAATTCCGAGAACACGGCGGTGAGCGGCTTCTTCACCACGTTCACCAGCGTGTTCAGCCGCCCCCGATGCGGCATGCCGATGACGATCTCGCTCACGCCCCGCGTCGCCGCCTGCTCGATGATCTCGTGCAGGGCGGGAATCGTCGATTCGCCTCCCTCCAGGCCGAAGCGCTTGGTCGCCACGTAGCGGCGCTGGCAGAACATCTCGAAGGCCTCGGCCTCGGTCAACTGCCGCAGAACCTTGCGCTTGTCGTCCTTCGACAGCGCCTCGCGCCAGGGCGCCCCCTCGATCCGGCGCTGGATCCAGGCTTTCTGGCCCGGGTCCTGGATATGCATGAACTCGACGCCGAGCTTGCCGCAATAGCTCGCGCGCAGGATATCGATGATCTCCCGGAGCGTAGCGGTCTCGCGGCCAAGCACGTGGTCGATGAAGATCGGCCGGTCCATGTCGGCTTTGGTGAAGCCATAGCTGGCCGGGTCGAGTTCCGGATGATGTCCGGGCCGCCTCAGCCCCAGCGGGTCCAGATCGGCCTCGAGATGGCCGCGCACCCGGTAGGCGCGGATGAGCATCAGCGCGCGCAGCGAGTCGATGGTCGCCTTCCGGTCCCCGCCCTCCGGCGCGGCGGCGGGAGCGGGCGATTGCCGGGCCGCGGATTCACGAGCCTCGGATTCGAAGGTGATCGGCCGGGGCGCCCAGGATGCGCCCATCGCATCGCCGAGGATGGATTTCGCCTCGTCGTTCAGCGCCGCGAACAGCGCCGCGAAATCGGGATCGACGCTCTCCGGCGCCCGCACCCATTTCGCGTATAATTCACCGATGAAGGCGGCATTGCCGCCATTCATCACGGTTGAGAGAATATCCACACCAGCCATCTCAATACCCTCTGACGATTCTACCTGCAGCGAACACCCCGCCTAGATTGGGCCGGGACCAAGGCAAAGCCAGTCCGCCCGGAAGCGGGCGGGCATCAAAGCAAAGATAGTGCCGCGCCAGGCGGCACGGCACCCCGATAGCAGCCGGCAGAACTGCCGCAGGCGCATGGAACGCGCGCCTTGCCGTCATCCGCGCATCCAGCCCGGCGTGATCAGCCACGCAGCACCCTGACCATGGTGCTTCCGAGGGAAGCTGGGCTGTCGGCGACATGGATGCCGGCTTCCTTCATCGCCGCGATCTTGGCTTCGGCGGTATCCTGGCCGCCGGAGATCACCGCCCCGGCATGGCCCATGCGCCGGCCCGGCGGCGCGGTCACCCCGGCG
>DASTAF010000426.1:0-2734 GCA_035713005.1 Acetobacteraceae bacterium | reverse complement strand
AGGGCTGGCATTTTCCGGCCCTGACCCTGGTGGGGGTGGTGGATGCCGATCTCGGCCTGAGCGGGGCCGATCTGCGCGCCGCCGAGCGCAGCGTGCAGTTGCTGCATCAGGTGGCGGGCAGGGCCGGGCGGGCGGAACGCCTCGGCACGGTGATGCTGCAGACCTATGATCCGGATCATCCGGTGATGCAGGCGCTGATCGCCGGCGACCTGTCCCGCTTCCGCGCCCAGGAGGCGGCATTGCGCCGCCCCGGGCACTGGCCGCCCTTCGGGCGCCTCGCCGCGCTGATCGTCAGCGCCAGCGAGGCGGAGACGGCGGATGACGCGGCGCGGGCGCTGGCCCGCAGCGCCCCGGAAATGGACGGGCTGATCGTGCTCGGCCCCGCCCCGGCGCCCTTCGCCCTGCTGCGCGGCAGGCACCGCCGCCGCCTGCTGGTGAAGGCCCGGCGGGACGTGGCGCTCCAGGCCGTCCTGCGGGAATGGCTGGCCCGTGCCCGGCCGCCCCGGGCCGCGCGGATCGACATCGACATCGACCCGCTGTCGTTTCTTTAGGCCGCTCCTTATTGCGTGAGCCCGCTTGCCTGTGGTACTGCGCGCCGCTGGCCAAAGAGCCGGACGGGAGCGTTGCGCCAAAACCGGCAGCGATCCTGTACGAAAACGCAGCACGATGAGAACGGAACCGCACGCGTGACGTCCGCAAGCCCGAATTCGGGCCCCAACCCGGCATCGGGTCTTTCCGAACGCTATGCCCTGGCGCTCTACGAGCTTGCCGATGAGCAGGGAGCGCTCGATGCCACCGTCGATCAGATGACCGCGCTGGGCCGGCTGATCGATGAATCGCCCGATCTGCGGCGGCTGATCGAAAGCCGCACCATTGATGCCAGGCTCGCCGGCAAGGCGATCGACGCCGCTCTCGCGGCGGAAGGCTTCGGCGAGCTGGTGCGGCATTTTGTCGGCGTGGTGGTGGCGAACCGCCGCCTGACCGATCTGCCGGCCCTCGTCTCCGGCTTCGCCGCCTATGTCGCGCAGAGGCGGGGCGTGATCGCCGCCGAGGTAACCACCGCCCATCCGCTGACCAGCACCCAGCGGGCGCAGCTTTCGGCCCGGCTCGCCGAGGCGGGCTATGGGCGCGTCGCCATCCATGAGAAGGTCGAGCCCGGGCTGCTGGGCGGCATGACGCTCAAGATCGGCGCCCGGCTCTACGACACCAGTCTGAAATCGCGCTTGCAGCGCCTGCGCTACGCCATGAAGGGAGTTGCCTGATGGAGATCCGCCCTGCCGAAATCTCCGATATCCTGAAACGCCAGATCGCGAGCTTCGACACCGAGGCCGACATCGCCGAGACCGGCCAGGTGCTCAGCGTGGGCGACGGCATCGCCCGCGTCTTCGGCCTCGCCAACGTGATGGCGGGGGAGCTGGTGGATTTCCCCGGCGCCGGCATCAAGGGCATGGCGCTGAACCTGGAGACCGACAATGTCGGGATCGTGCTGTTCGGCGACGACCGGGCGGTGCGCGAGGGCGACACGGTCAACCGCACCGGCAGCATCGTCGATGTCCCGGTGGGCAAGGGGCTGCTGGGCCGCGTGGTGGATGCGCTTGGCAACCCGATCGACGGCAAGGGCCCGATCGAGTTCACCGAACGCCGCCGGGTGGAAACCAAGGCGCCGGGCATCATCCCGCGCAAATCCGTCCACGAGCCGATGCAGACCGGCATCAAGGCGATCGACGCGCTGATCCCGGTCGGGCGCGGCCAGCGGGAGCTGATCATCGGCGACCGCCAGACCGGCAAGACAGCGGTGATCATCGACACGATCCTCAATCAGAAAATCATCAATGCCGGCGGCGACGAAAGCAGGAAGCTCTACTGCATCTATGTCGCCATTGGGCAGAAGCGCTCCACCGTCGCACAGTTCGTGCGCACGCTGGAGGAATATGGCGCGATGGAATATTCCATCGTGGTCGCCGCCACCGCCTCCGACCCGGCGCCGATGCAGTTCCTCGCCCCCTATACCGGCTGCGCCATGGGCGAGTATTTCCGCGACAATTCCATGCACGCGCTGATCACCTATGACGACCTCTCCAAGCAGGCCGTGGCCTACCGGCAGATGTCGCTGCTGCTGCGCCGCCCGCCGGGGCGCGAGGCCTATCCGGGGGACGTGTTCTTCCTGCATTCGCGCCTGCTGGAGCGCGCGGCGAAGATGTCGGACGCGTTCGGCGCGGGCAGCCTCACCGCCCTGCCGGTGATTGAGACCCAGGCGGGCGACATCTCCGCCTATATCCCGACCAACGTGATTTCCATCACCGACGGCCAGATATTCCTGGAAACCGAACTGTTCTTCCGCGGCATCCGCCCGGCGGTGAATGTCGGCAACTCGGTCTCGCGCGTCGGTTCGGCGGCACAGATCAAGGCGATGAAGCAGGTGGCGGGCAAGATCAAGCTCGATCTCGCCCAGTATCGCGAGATGGCCGCCTTCTCCCAGTTCGCCTCCGATCTCGACGCCTCGACCCAGAAGCTGCTGGCGCGCGGTGCGCGGCTGACCGAGCTGCTCAAGCAGCCGCAATTCCATCCGATACCGGTGGAGGAGCAGGTGGTGTCGATCTTCACCGGCACGCGCGGCTATCTGGATGCCATCCCGGTGGACCGGGTCGGCGCCTTCGAGGCGCAGCTTCTCTCCGACATGCGCTCCCGCGCGCCGGAGATTCTCGCCGCGATCCGCGACCAGCGCGAGATCAAG
>DASTAF010000425.1:0-2092 GCA_035713005.1 Acetobacteraceae bacterium | reverse complement strand
TCTTCGCGGTGGCGGCGCTGGCCATCGGCGCCTTCTCCTTCCCGCTGCTGCTGGACCGCCCGGTGCCGATGGGGATGGCGATGCGCGTCTCCGCCCGGGCATTGCACGAGAATCCGCGCGTGATCGGCCTCTGGGGCGCCATCGTCGCCGCCGCGCTGGTGATCGGCTCGATTCCGGCGCTGCTCGGCCTCGTCGTGGTGCTGCCGGTGCTCGGCCACGCCACCTGGCACCTGTACCGGCGGATCGTGGAATAGCGGCGGAGGCGGGTCTCCTACATCACCGCGCCGATCTGCCAGGGCACGAACTCGTTGTCGCCATAGCCGAGCTGCTCGGACTTGGTGCGCGACCCGGAGGCGACCTCGATCAGCCGGGCGAAGATCTGCCTGCCCTTCTCCTCGATGGAAACCCCGTCCAGTATGTCGCCGCAATCGATGTCCATGTCGCTCTCCATCCGGCGGTAGAGATCGCTGTTGGTGGCGAGCTTGATCGAGGGCACCGGCTTGCAGCCGAAGGCCGAGCCGCGCCCGGTGGTGAAGCATAACATGTTGGCACCGCCCGCGACCTGCCCGGTGGCCGAAACCGGATCGTAACCCGGCGTATCCATGAACACGAGGCCGTGCCGGTCCACCGTCTCGGCGTAGCGATAGACGCCGGAAAGCGGCACCGTCCCGCCCTTGGCGACCGCGCCGAGCGATTTCTCCAGAATGGTCGTCAGCCCGCCCGCCTTGTTGCCCGGTGAGGGATTGTTGTTCATCTCATCCCCGGTCCGGCCCACATAGTTCCGCCACCAGTCGATCCGCGCCAGCAGCGCGTCCGCCACCTCGCGGTCCGCCGCGCGCCGGATCAGCAGATGCTCGGCGCCATAAATCTCCGGGGTCTCGGAAAGGATGGCGGTGCCGCCCTGGCGCACCAGCATGTCCACCGCCGCCCCCAGCGCCGGATTGGCGGTGAGGCCGGAATAGGCGTCCGATCCGCCGCATTGCAGCGCAAGCACCAGTTCCGAGGCCGGCACCGGCTCGCGCGCCGCGGCATTCGCCTCCGGCAGCATCTCGCGCAGCGCCGCCAGCCCTGCCGCGATGGTCGCGGGGGTGCCGCCGCTGTCCTGGATCGTCATCGAGCGGAAGGCCCCGCCCTCGCTGATCCCGTAACGCTGCTTCATCCGCGCGATCTGGAACACCTCGCAGCCCAGCCCGACGAACAGCACCGCGGCGATGTTCGGGTTGCACGCGGTGCCCCACAAGGTCCGCTCCAGCGTCTCGAATCCTTCGCCGCTCGCCGCCATGCCACAGCCGGTGCCATGGGTGAGCGGCACGATGCCGTCGATGTTCGGATAATCATCCAGCAGCCCGCCGCGCTCCGCCTGCCGCACGATCTGCCGCGCCACCGTGGCGGCGCAGTTCACCGAGCTGAGGATGGCGATGTAGTTGCGCGTGCCGACCCTGCCATTGGCGCGGCGGAATCCCTGGAAATGCGCCGCCGGCTCCGGCGCCCGCGCGGGCTGCGCCTCGATCGTGTAGTCGCGCTCGAACTCGTGCAGCGCCACGTTATGCTCGTGCACCCATTCGCCGCGGGCGATGGGCTTCGAGGCGAAGCCGATGATCTGGCCGAATTTCCGCACCGCGCCGCCGGGGCCGATCGCCTCGGTGGCGATCTTGTGGCCGCGCGGAATCCGCTGCGAGGCGGTCAGCCCCGCCCCCAGGGCGGTGGAGGCGGCGATGGGTTCCAGCGCCACCAGCACGTTGTCGCTCTCGTTCAGCCGGACGAAGGGCATGGATGTCATGGCGCGGCCTTTCCGGAACCTGTCAGCGTCTCTGTCATGCCGTTCATGAAATCACAGAGCGGGGCAGGGTGCAAACCACCAGAAGTTTTTGCCTCTTGTTCCAAAAAGAAGCCTCTTCCCATATTGTTCCCATCGCCCTCACCCGCCCGAAGGCGTCGTCCGCTCGCGCCTTTCGTGCCAGGCCTCCATCAGCTTCAGCACCGCCGCCGCCGTCTCCTCGATCGAGCGGCGCGTCACGTTGATGCTCGGCCAGCCATGGGCGGCGCAGAGCCGCCGCGCCCAGAGCAGCTCCGCCGCCACCGATTCCTCGTC
>DASTAF010000424.1:0-4365 GCA_035713005.1 Acetobacteraceae bacterium | reverse complement strand
AGGAAGGTGGCGGGGGCGAAATCGATGAAGAACTGGCTGTTGGCGCTGTTCGGATCATTGGTGCGCGCCATGCCGACGGTGCCAGTCAGGAAGCTCGCCTTGTCGGTGAATTCCGCCGGCAGGTCCGGCAGGTCGCTGCCGCCGGTGCCGGTGTTGGTCGGGTCGCCGGTCTGGGCCATGAAGCCGGCGATGACGCGGAAGAAGGCGCAGCCATTGTAAAATCCCTGGGCGGAGAGCGTCCTGATCCGCTCGGCGGCCTTGGGCGCGAGATCGGGGCGCAGCACGATGGTCACCCGTCCGGCGGGAAGGTCCATGTAGATGGTGTTGGCGAGATCGGGTGTCGCGGCTTCGGCGGTATCGGTCATGAAAGCTCCCAGGGCTTGGGCGAAAGGGATCGCCGCGGTGGCGGCGAGAAACGGGCGGCGTCTGATCATGTCTGGCTTCGTACTCTTCTCAGCGTATGGTCAAGGGTGCGTTTTGGCACGAAGGAGGAGATGTCGCCACCCAGCAGGGCGATTTCCTTCACGAAGCGCGAGGATATGAACTGGTGCGTCTCGCTCGCCATCAGGAAGATGGTCTCGATCTCCGGGCTGAGGCGGTAGTTCATGCCCGCCATTTGGAACTCGTAATCGAAATCGGAGACGGCGCGCAGCCCGCGCACGATCATCCGCGCCCCCACCTCCTCCGCGAAGGCGATCAGCAGGGAGGAGAAGGGCCGCACCTCGATGATGGTGCCGGTTTTCCGTTCAACCGGCCTGGTTTCCTCCCGCGCCAGCTCCACCCGCTCCTCGATGGGGAAAAGCGGCCCCTTGCCGGCGTTGGTGGCCACGCCGATCACCAGCCGGTCCACCAGCGCGGCGGCGCGGGCGATGATGTCGAGATGGCCGTTGGTGATCGGGTCGAAAGTGCCGGGATAGAGCGCCACCAGCGGCCTCGGCTCAGCCATTCCCGCCAGCCTCCGGCTCGGCATCCTCCGGGGATTCGTCCAGCCCATCCTCGTCCAGAACCGGAAACACGCTGATGACCTGCTCCTCCGGTCCGACGCGGAACAGCGTCACCCCCATGGTCTGGCGCCCCGTCGTGCGGACCTGGTCGATCGGCACCCGGATCAGCCGCCCGGCATCGGTGACCAGCATGACATCATCGCCCGGGCGGACCGGGAAGCTTGCCGCCACCGCGCCGCCATTGCGCGGGGCGAGGGCGATGTTGGTGATGCCCTGGCCGCCCCGCCCGGTGGTGCGGTATTCATAGGCCGAGCTGCGCTTGCCGAAGCCCCCGGTGGTCACGGTGAGCAGAATCTCCTCGGATGCCGCGAACTGCGCCACCTGCTCGGCGGTGAGCTGAACATCGGGAACCGGCCCTTCCGAATCGATGACCGATTCCGCCTCCTCCTCGCCGCCGCGCCGCAGCCCGGCCACGTATTTCAGATAGGCCACCCGCGTCGGCGTATCCGCCTCCACGTGCCGCAGCACGGAAAGCCCGATCACCTCGTCATCCCTTGAAAGCCTGATGCCGCGCACGCCGGAGGAATCGCGCCCGGCGAAGACGCGCAAGGTCTCGTCGGTGATCTGGAAGCGGATGCAGCGGCCCAGCCGCGTCGCCAGGAACACGTCGTCCCCGTCCCGGCAGGTGGCGACGCCGATCAGCCGGTCCCCCCCTTTTACCACATCGGGGTCGAGCTTCATGGCGATCAGCCCGGAGGCGCGGACATTGCGGAAATCCGCCAGCCGGTTGCGCCGGACATTGCCGGATGCGGTGGCGAAAACCAGGTGCAGATTGTCCCACAGGCTTTCGTCCTGCGGCAGCGGCAGCACGGCGGTGATGCCATCGCCGTTCAGCTCCGGCAGCATGTTGATCAGCGCCCGCCCCTTGGCGCCGGGCCCCGCTTCCGGCAGGCGCCAGACCTTCTCGCGGAAAGCCTTGCCGCCCTGGCTGAAGAACAGCACGAATTGATGAGTATGGGCGTTGAAGCTGCGGGTGACGATGTCATCCCCGCGCATCGAGGCGGCGCTGCGCCCCCGGCCGCCGCGATTCTGCGCCCGGAACGCCTCCAGCGGCGTGCGCTTGATGAAGCCGTCCCGCGTGAGGGTGACAACCATTTGGCCGGGTTCAATGAGGCTCTCATCGTCCTGGTCGGCGATGCTGTCCTCGATCATGGTCTGGCGCGGCGAATCGATGCGGGCACGCACCGCGATCAGCTCGTCGCGCATCACCTCCAGCCGGCGCGGGCGCGAGCCGATGATCTCCAGCAGCTCGCCGATCCTGGCGCCGACCTCCTGCAGTTCGGCATGAATCTTGTCGCGCTCCAGCCCGGTCAGCCTTTGCAGGCGCAGCTCCAGGATGCCGCGCGCCTGCGCCTCGGTCAGCCGCATGGTGCCGGAATCGCTCACCACATTGCCCTGATCGTCGATCAGCGCGAGCAGCGGCAGCACGTCGCCCGAAGGCCAGTCCCGTGTCATCAGCGCGGCGCGGGCGGTGGCGGCATCGGGGCTGGAACGGATCAGCCGGATCACCTCGTCGATATTGGCCACCGCGATGGCGAGCCCGACCAGCAGATGCGCCCGGTCCCGCGCGCGGGCTAGATCGAAGCGAGCCCGGCGCAGGATCACCTCCTCGCGGAAGGCGATGAAGCACATCAGCGCGTCGCGCAGCCCCATCTGGCGCGGTTTCCCGCCATCCAGCGCCAGCATGTTGATGCCGAAGCCGGTCTGCAACTGGGTGAAGCGGTAGAGCTGGTTCAGCACCACCTCCGGCGTCGCGTCCCGCTTCAGCTCGATGACGATGCGCATCCCCTCGCGGTCGCTCTCGTCGCGCAGATCGGCGATCCCCTCGATCTCCTTGGCGCGCACCAGATCGGCCATGCGCTCAAGCAGGCTCGACTTGTTCACCTGGAAAGGGATTTCATGGACGATGATCGCCGGGCGGTCCTTCCTGATCTCCTCGATGGTGGCGCGGGCCCGCACCACGATGGAGCCGCGCCCGGTCTCGAAGGCGCTGCGGATGCCGGCGCGGCCCAGCACGATGGCGCCGGTGGGGAAATCCGGCCCCAGCACGATCTTCATCAGATCGTCCAGCGTCGCGTCCGGCTCGGCGATCAGCTTCAGGGTAGCGTCGATGATCTCGCCAGGATTGTGCGGCGGGATGTTGGTCGCCATGCCGACGGCGATGCCGTTGCCGCCATTGATCAGCAGGTTCGGGAAGGCCGCCGGCAGCACCCGGGGCTCGTCGTCGCTCTCGTCATAGGTGGGCTGGAAATCCACCGTGTCGCGCTCGATATCGGCGAGCAGCGCCATGGCGGCATCGGAAAGCCGCGCCTCGGTATAGCGCATCGCCGCCGGCGGATCGCCGTCCACCGAGCCGAAATTCCCCTGCCCGTCGATCAGCGGCACGCGCATGGAGAAATTCTGCGCCATCCGCACCATGGCGTCGTAGATCGAGGCATCGCCATGCGGATGGTATTTGCCCATCACGTCGCCCACCACGCGGGCGGATTTACGATAGGGCTTGTCCGGCGTGTTGCCCGCCTCCTGCATGGCGTAGAGGATGCGCCGGTGCACCGGCTTCAGCCCGTCCCGCGCATCCGGCAGGGCGCGCGAGACGATGACGGACATGGCGTAATCGAGATAGGAGCGGCGCATCTCCTGCTCGATGGTGATCTGGGCAAGATCGCGCGGCGCCTCTGGCGGGTGCCCTGGCGTGTCGGTGGTGTCGCTCATGACATCTTCATACCATTCTTCCCCCGCCGGGACGAGGGGCCGGGCCGCGATTCAGATATGGCCGGAGAGGCCGGCGCGGATCACGGCCAGCCGATCAGCAAGGCCGCGCGGCCGGGAAGCCGGGGCGGCGCCGCGTTCGATCCGGTCGAGGTCGCGCCGCGCCAGCACGCAGGGCAGCGCCGCCGGCAGCGCCACCTTCGGCGCCCTGGCCGAAAGCAGCCCGCGCGCCTCGGCGGTCAGTTCGGGGATATCGGCCCGCTCCGGCAGCAGCTCCCGCCCCCGCGCGGCCAAAGCCGGGGCGGAGCGCAGGATGGCCGCGATGCCGTAGCCGGCGCCGAGATCATCCAGCACGGGGTCATCCGCGCCGAGGGTCTTCCCCGCCACCCGCATGAGCCTGCCCGCCGTGCCGCGCGCATAGGCGAGGAAGGCCGCCTGATCGGGGATCGGCTCCGCCTCCGCCTCGCGCGCATCGATCAGCGCCAGCAGATCGGCCGGATCGAACCAGCCTGCCTCCAGCGCCCGCCGCAGCGGCGAGGCGACCTCATGCGCCCGCGCCGCGCCCTCCACCACCTCGCGCCACCAGTGCAGGCGGATCAGCGCGATGGCGGGTTCCGATGCCACCTCCCGCGCCCGCGCCAGCTCGTGGTTG
>DASTAF010000423.1:0-2409 GCA_035713005.1 Acetobacteraceae bacterium | reverse complement strand
TCCCCACCCGCATGGGCAGGGCGCCGCCATGTGGTTTGACCTGCATGATGTCTCTATGAGTAATCTGCATGGGTTCCGATAGAGTCACCTGGATGAAAATGAAAGCCGCGCCGCTTCACAGCCACGGGAAACCTGCCCTGCGAGGGCCGGTTCTCGGCATCGAGACCTCCTGCGACGAGACCGCCGCCGCGGTGCTGGCGCCGGATGGCGCCATCCTGGCCGAACTGGTGGCGAGCCAGATCGCGGATCACGCGCCCTATGGCGGGGTGGTGCCGGAGATCGCGGCGCGGGCGCATCTGTCCCTGCTTCCCGCCATGGCCACCGAGGCGCTGCGGCGGGCGGGGCTTGCCGTGAGGGATCTGGGCGCGGTGGCGGCGACGGCGGGGCCGGGCCTGATCGGCGGCCTGATCGTGGGAAGCAACTTCGCCAAGGGCCTCGCGGTCGCGGCGGGCCTGCCCTATTTTGCGGTCAACCATCTGGAGGCGCATGCGCTGACCGCCCGGCTTCCCGGCCTGATTCCGGAAACCCCGCGATTTCCCTATCTGCTGCTGCTGGTCTCGGGCGGGCATTGCCAGCTCGTGGCGGTGGAGGGGGTGGGGCGCTACCGGAGGCTCGGCGCCACGCGCGACGATGCGGCGGGCGAGGCCTTCGACAAGGTGGCGAAGCTGCTGGGCCTGCCCTATCCCGGCGGCCCGGCGCTGGAGCGGCTGGCGGCGGAGGGTGATGCGGGGCGGTTTGCCCTGCCAAGGCCGATGCTGGGCCGCCCTGGCTGTGATTTCTCCTTCTCCGGGCTGAAGACGGCGGTGGCGCAGCTCGTCGCCGCCGAAACCAGCCACGGCCCCCTGGCGCCAGGCATGGCGGCGGATATCGCGGCCGGGTTCCAGGCCAGCGTCGCCGCCGTGATGGCGGATCGGTTGAGTTCGGCGCTGGCCGCGATGCCAGACGCGCGGGCGGTGGTGGTGGCGGGCGGGGTGGCCGCCAATCAGGCGATCCGCGGCGCGCTGGCCGAGGTGGCGGCGCGGATGGGCAAGGCGCTGATCGCCCCGCCACCGCGGCTTTGCACGGATAATGCCGTCATGGTCGCCTGGGCGGCGATCGAGCGGGCGGGCCAGGATGCCGCCGATGGCCTCGATGTTCCGTGCCGCCCCCGCTGGCCCCTGGAGTCGCTGATCGGAAGTTCTGAAACCAAGGGTTGTGAAACCTGAATCGTCGGTTGCGGGGGCGGGGCGTTCATGGCAGTCTTTAATTGAAACACGAGGCGGGCGGATGGACAGCACGACCATACTTCAGCGGCGGCAGGAAGCTGCGGATACGAATGATCCGCCGAAGCTTCCCGAGATCATCGATGCCCAATTCTGGGCCGACACGATTTCGGCGAAGCTGATCTACGGCGTCGGCAAGAATCGCGTCAGTGCGAATGAACGGGACTGGTTCGTGGCCCTGGCCCTGGCCCTGCGCGACCGGGTGGTGGAGCGCTGGATCGCCACGACGAACTCGGTTTATGCGAGCGGGCAGAAGCGCGTCTATTACCTCTCGCTCGAATTCCTGATCGGGCGGCTGCTGTTCGACACGCTGACCAATCTCGGCCTGACCGACATCACCCGTGAGGCGCTGGCGAGCCTAGGCGTCGATCTGGAGCGGCTGCGCGAGGCGGAGCCGGACGCGGCGCTGGGGAATGGCGGCCTCGGCCGGCTCGCCGCCTGCTTCATGGAGAGCATGTCCACCCTCGCCATCGCCAGCCACGGCTATGGAATCCGCTACGAGAACGGGCTGTTCCACCAGGCGATCCGCGATGGCTGGCAGCGCGAATTTCCCGAGGACTGGCTTTCCTTCGGTAATCCCTGGGAATTCGAGCGGCCGGAGGTGGCCTACGATGTCCAGTTCGGCGGCCATGTGGAATCCAGGCGCGACGAGGAGGGGGTCGTCCGCCAGTTCTGGATCGCGGGGGAGAAGGTCCGCGCGGTGGCCTATGATACCCCCGTGGTCGGCTGGCGCGGCAGGCATGTGAACTCGCTGCGCCTGTGGTCGGCCCGCGCGGTCGATCCGCTGCGCCTGGATGCATTCAACCTCGGCGACTACATGGGGGCGTTGGCGCAGAACGTATCCGCGCAGTCGATCTCGAAAATCCTCTATCCGAGCGACGTGACGGCGGCGGGGCAGGAATTGCGGCTGCGGCAGGAATATTTCTTCGCCTCCGCTTCGCTGCAGGACATGATCCGCCGGCATCTGCGCCAGCATGGCGATCTGCGCCTGCTGCCGGATAAGGTGGCGATCCAGCTCAACGACACCCATCCGGCGATCGCCATCGTCGAGCTGATCCGCCTGCTCGTCGATGTGCACGGGCTGCTGTGGGAAGAGGCGCTGGAGGTCGCGAAGGGCACCTTCTCCTACACCAACCACACGCTGCTG